>JALHTP010000153.1 GCA_022865725.1 Methyloceanibacter sp.
ATCGCGATCCTCACCTACCATGTTGTGCCGGGTAAGGTGATGGCTGCCGACGTCGTCAAGCTCAAGGAAGAGAAGACGGTGAACGGCAAGATGCTCAAGGTGACGGTCATGGAGGGCGCAGTGACGATCAACGACGCCAAGGTCACCTCCACAGACATCGTAGCGTCCAACGGTGTGATTCACGTCATCGACACCGTCGTTCTTCCGCCAGCCACGTGATCGTCAACGTCTAACAACGCGGGTCGCCAGCTCGTCAGGTTGGCGACCCGCAACGCCTGACTGTCGGATGTAAGGTTTGCGGCTCAACAAAATGAGCAAACTGATTGCCGAATACAACAACGGCTGACGCGGGTTCGCCAGAATTTTCACGGCTCAAAATACGGAGTAACACGATGTTGATCACTGCTTCAAAGGCGATCATGGATCCGGATAAAAACGCATTGATGAGACTGCCTAAGACAGTCCGATTTCAGTTGATGGTGGTGCTGTCTTGCCTTTGGTCGATAATTTTTTGTGTTAGTGCCGGCCTGATCGTATGGTTGCCGGGCTACATCTTAGCCCACGTCGCGCTTCTGCTGGTCGGAATATTCGGTACTAGCTGGGCATTCAAACAAGCTGAAAAGTACCGCTCAAACATGCGCGCTAACGCGTAAGACGTGAGGAGAAGCAAGATGTCTCGATCATACTCGGCCTCTACACGAAAGCGCTTGTGGCGCTTAGTCATGTCCATAGCCCGACCCGGCCTGCCGAGTTATGTTGGCGCGGAAAATTCTGTTGGCCGCGGGGGGCCAAGAAGACCCTGCCGATCTGTTTTCACCTCCGGCCTGGCTGTTGCTCATCAAGGCACGCGCCGCTCGATCAGGCCTGATACGTGCCTACACTGATTTAAGATTTAAGAATTGAACCCGGAGCGACACTCATGGCCATTTCAGAGATTGCAATCCAATCATTGGCAGTCCTTGCCGTCCTCACGGCAGCATATCTCTTTCTTATTAGGCCCCAGCTAAAACGCATAACGGAGCATGACCTCCTTTTTTCCTCACTGAATTTGGGAGATCGAGTCGTGACTGGTGGAGGGCTGATTGGCAAGATCGTGAAGCTTGAGGGGACAAATATTGTGGAGCTCGAATTATCGAAGTCGGTACGAGTGCAAGCAATCCGGAGCAGCATAGAATCAAAATTTAGAGAGTGATTGGCGAGCGCGCGCTACTGACTTCGCAGAAAGTCGGATGAGTTCGGACCAGCCAACAACTTAGAGCTCAAGGCGCTTAGGCTAACAAATGCGAGTGCACGCAAAGCCGCTCGGAAGCTACCCGTTCTACCTTCGGCCATTCTTTTGGAACCAGCGCCGCAAGTATGGGGAGGTCCTGCAGGCAGCCCTGCTCTGGGCCAGAGCACCGAAACTGTTCACCGCTGTGGCGATTCTTTTTGGCATGATCGACCGGCGATCTTCGCCCATTGATGCTGCCTTACGCTCCCTCGTCACCGTCCGTGTGTCGCAGGTCAACACCTGCTCCTTTTGCGTCGATCTGAACTCGGCAACGCTCATCAAGCGGGGCGTGAGCCTGGAAAAAGTGGAAGCTCTCGAGACGTGGCGCCAAAGCAATCTGTTTGATCGCCGCGAGCAAGCGGTCCTCGACTACGCAGAGGCCATGACGCGATCGGACCGGCAGGTGGAAGATGAGCAGGTCGAGCGCTTGAGGTGCTTTTTCGACGATGACGGCATCGTGGAATTGACGGGACTGATCGCGTTTCAGAACATGTCGAGCAAGTTCAACAGTGCACTTGGCGTGCCGGCTCAGGGCTTCTGCAAGATACCCGGTATTGAATTGTCTAGTCCATCGCGCTGATGGCTATGACGCCAACAGCGCTAAGCATTGTTGCGGAGAGGTGAGATGCGGCTGAATATTGGCGCGTTTGCGCGTCCCAAAGTTGCTGGTCGGACGCAGTTTTCAAGAGCGCTCACCCCCCTTCTCGTGGCGTTGGGAGTTGCTGCGATGACCGCGACGACCGATGCCACAGACCTCCAGGGCTCGGATGCGGAAGTGCTTAAGGGGCCCTCGCGTTTAATCGGCGCAAGATCCGAGTTCCAGCGTCGGCTGTCTTCCATCGACAACCCGTATTGTGCGGTTGTCACGTTTGTTATCTCGGATTTATCTGAGCAGGAGTCGTCGACGCAGGATGCGAACGATCGATCTGTGATCGTGATCGATGCCCCGACCCTTAAGACCGACAGGGCCTTTGCGCATTTCCTGATGGCGCATGAGTGCTGCCATCACACCCTTGGCCACACGCGCATTGCTTCGCAAAGTTCCCGCCATTTAGGTTTGCAGCCATTCTATTACATCCGGCCGTTGCTCAAGAACATGGAACTCGATGCCGATGGCTGCGCCGTCCGTATGCTGACGCTCACCAAGGAGTTCGACGCCATCGAGAGTGCGCGGAAGAACATGTTGGAGTTCGGCGCAGCGCAGACCGGTGCTTACTACCCGACCGGCATCGAGCGGGCCGACAACATAGTTCACACAGCCGAGGAGAATTGAAGCGATGAATCAATTAATTTAATGGTCCTCGCTGATGTCGGCGAGGGTCGATTTGGGCCGCAGCATCCGCCACCGCATGACGCCTGTTACCCGTTACATTCAACCGCAACTGAACGCCGACAACGTTACAAAGCCCCTTGTAGCCTTTCAGGCTCAGGTGTCCCTGCATGCCCCCGACGGGAAAGATGTATCCGATCTGGGGGCCAATACTAGCGAGCAAGGTTAGAGAGACACGGCCTCAGCTTGGAGTGTGTTGTCGCTGCCTGCGACGCGCTCCCAGAAATTCGCCATATACTGTTCGTCGAAGCGCGAGATCGAAAAATCGGCAGCGAGCTTCGCATATTCGGTTCCGCCGGTTACAAAGTCGGCGATAATTTCTCCAAAGACGGGTGTGTATTTGAACGCCTGCCCAGCCCCAAGACAGTGGACCAGATTGGGCACGCGATGATCCGGCCCGAGAATGAATTTCAGGTCGGGAGTAATATCGAAATAAGAGCGATAGCCCGAACCGTATACGGTCTTGTCGATATTCTTGAAGCGACGCCGCGCAATCTCCTCGTACACTTTAATCTGAGTGTACCCCAGTCCCTGGTTCGTCGGGTCGACGATGAAATCAGCACCGATTATGGTCAAGGGATTCTCGGCGAACGCCCGCGCAGTCTCGCGTATAGCACGCTTGCGGGGCTGGTGCATGTGGATCTCGTTGTCGCGCCAGAGCCGAAAATAGGCCAGGTTGATATAGTCCGCTATGATAGGAAAGGTTTCTCTGATTTCCCGATTGCTTGTGAGCCAATTGACCACATGTACTGGCTCGACGCTCACGGGAATTGAAAGGCCGAGCCCCGCAAAGATGGCAGGACTCCACGGACCTGCGGCGTTTATTACGTGCTGACATTCTAGACGCTCTCCATCTTCCGTCAGCACCGCCGAGATAGAGCCGTCCTTTCCTCGTTCAAACGCTGTAACCTCGGTTTTCTCCCGGACCTCCACTTGGTTGGTATCAAGCCCCTGGTAGAGAAGATTGCGGACCACCGAGGGGTCGAACTGCAATGCTCCCGGCTCCAGGTAGTAGACCTCGCCATCATACAGATTGACAAAGTCCGGCAGCGCCGCACGAGCGTCTGAAGCACTGATCTGCTGGAATTCGACGCCGGTTTCCTGCATCTGCCGCTCAAGGGAGTCCCATTTCGCGTTGCCGGTTTGACCATTGTCCTTGGCGATCCAGATCGCCCCACAAGCGTCAAACGATGCCGGTACGCCCCACAAGTTATCCAACTCACGCCACTGCTCAGTCGCGATTTTTGCAAGTCTGGCGGCCTCTGGAACGGCGTTGGCCGCGCGCACGATACCTGAATGCCGGGCCGATAGTCCTGAGCCGATAACGCGCTTTTCGAGAATGCAAACCTTGGCCCCAGCGGTGTCAGGCAGCCGTTGCAAGCGCCGACGAACTGAGATCGCGGACGCGCATCCGAGGCACCCGCCGCCTATCACGATCGTATGGAAGTTCTGGGTCATGGTCTCTCTCTGCTGGAAGCTGGGTTTGGGGGCCAGGAACCCGCTTAGATTTCGCTGGGATCGAACGCGCAGCGAAGCGGATAGTTAGTGCCGGGAAGGGTCCCCTGGCACTCGGGCATGTGCCAACCGACTGTCCTGCCGTCGGCATCGACCATCCTTGTGGGGCAACCGATCTTTACGACGGCCCAATTCTTGTGGGCGGCTTCCCAGGTCGGGGCATAAGCCATTGCCAGCGCGGCACAGGTCCCGGACCGGGACATGTCCGGATGCAGTTCCGGCACTCCCGGGTTATTGAGAGCCGTCGCGTCGCTCAACGTCTCGACCACCCTCATGCATTGCACTGGCATACGCCATTCGAGGTTGCGCCAGTCACGCGCTGTGCTTCCCGCATCACGCGGCTTCTCGTCGACGCTGCATGCGATGATGGCGAGTGCGGTTGGCGGCCCCTCTTCGGCGAGGGCGGTGAGCGCGAACAGACACGCCGAAGCGATCAGGCCGGCGAGGCAGATGACAATGAATTCCGCAATTGCGTATTGCCGCGAGTGTTGGGCTTCAGGATTGGCACGACGTTTCATGGGGTCTCCTTCTTGCAATTAAGCCGCCGTCAAGGGCTTGTCCCGCTGGATATTGCGCACGGCGTCAATGATTCGGTCAAAACCGGAGGTTAGCGCCGGTGCAAGTGCCTCTCCGGCTTCTGTGAGTTCGAGGCGCGACCCAATCCGACTACGTAAGAAAAGTTCGCGCCCAAGTGCATTTTCGAGAATACGCAGCCGGTAGCTGACGGCGGACGGCGTCAGGCGGAGTTCGAACGCCGCCTCCTTGATCGACATATGCCGCGCTGCCGCCTCGAACGCGCGAAGCGCATTCAGCGGAACGGAGAAGCCCATCTTGCCATTAACAGTACGACTCATTTCTCTCTTGCTCTCTTCTGCATCGCCTCGTCACAGCGCACCGAAGTCTCCGCTCGACGTCAAACGTCACGTGGCTGGCGGAAGAACGACGGTGTCGATGACGTGAATCACGCCGTTGGACGCGACGATGTCTGTGGTGGTGACCTTCGCGTCGTTGATCATCACGGTGCTGCCTTTGACCGTCACCTTGAGCATCTTGCCGTTTAACGTCTTAGCCTCATTGAGCTTGACGACCTCGGCAGCCATCACCCTGCCCGGCACGACATGGTAGGTAAGAATCGCGGTCAGCTCATCCTTGTTCTCAGGCTTCAGGAGGTTCTCTACCGTGCCGGCGGGAAGCTTGGCGAACGCGTCGTCGGTGGGGGCGAAGACTGTAAACGGCCCCGGGCCCCTTGAGCGTGTCGACCAGGCCTGCCTCACCGAGGGCAGTAGCCAGTGTCTTGAACTGGCCGGCCGCCACCGCCGTGTCGACGATGTCCTTTTCTGCCGCGTGGACGTTTGAACTACCGACCGCCAGACCGATTACGGCGGCCGCCACGGCTGCCAAGTTCGCAGTTTCGAATTTCATGTTCTTTGCTCCATACATTCATTGTGATGACGAGGCCGACATGTCTGACCTGACAATCGAGACAACCAAGCTAATTGGCCTCGGAAGCGCCCGCTGGCTCCGTTCCAACCGGGCCGGCACCTGATTGCATATGGATTAAACATAATGAAATTCCACACACATTTTCGTGATATGCAACTAAGTTTTCTCTGTGATACAAGATTGCATATTTTGATTGGGAGTCGAAAAGGACGCAAACAATGCGCACAGAGAGACTCTGGCGGAAGGACCAACCCAGCTGGTATTTGAGAGAAGCAGCGCAAGACGGGCAGCCCTTTGCGGCTTGGGCGAATGCGAACTCGAGGAGCAGTTAGCCATGACAGCAAGTGATGCGAGACGCGCCGAGGCGCGCGGGAGCGACTTCTTCACCAAGCATCTGAAGGACGCGGACCCCGAAGTCTGGGACGCGATCGAAAACGAGGTCGAGCGGCAACAGAACGAGATCGAGCTGATCGCTTCGGAGAACATCGTCTCCAAAGCTGTGCTCGAGGCCGCTGGCACTCTCCTCACCAACAAATACGCCGAAGGCTATCCTGGGCGGCGCTATTACGGCGGTTGCGAGTATGTTGATGTCGTCGAGCAGCTCGCCATCAACCGCGCCAAGCGCCTGTTTAACTGCGCCTTCGCGAACGTCCAGCCGCATTCCGGCTCGCAGGCCAATCAGGCCGTCATGCTTGCCTTGATCAAGCCGGGCGACACCATTATGGGCCTGAGTCTTGCCGCCGGCGGTCATCTAACCCATGGCGCGCCGCCCAATCTGTCGGGCAAGTGGTTCAACGCGGTCCAATATGGCGTGCGCCCCGACGATCACCGCATCGACTACGACGAGGTGGAGCGCCTCGCGCATAAGCACAAGCCAACCATGATCATCGCTGGGAGCTCGGCCTATTCGCGCGTCATCGACTTCGCGCGGTTCCGGCAGATCGCGGACTCCGTCGGCGCTTATCTCCTGGTCGACATGGCGCATTTCGCGGGGCTCGTCGCCGCAGGCCTCTATCCGAGCCCTCTGCCGCATGCCCATGTTGTCACCACCACCACCCATAAGACGCTGCGGGGACCGCGCGCCGGCATGGTGCTCTCCAATGACGAGGAGATCGGCAAGAAGATCAATTCCGCGCTCTTTCCCGGCCTTCAGGGCGGCCCCTTGATGCACATCATCGCAGCCAAGGCCGTCGCCTTCGGCGAAGCCCTCCGTCCCGAGTTCAAGCTTTATACGAAGCGCGTCATTGACAACGCTAAGGCGCTCGGCGAGACGCTGGTCAAGGGCGGAGTGGCGCTCGTCTCTGGCGGTACCGACACCCATCTGATGCTCGTCGATCTCAGGCCCAAGAAGCTCACCGGCAAGGCGGCTGAGATCGCGCTGGGCCGCGCTAACATTACCTGCAATAAAAATGGTGTGCCCTTCGATCCGGAGAAGCCAATGATCACCTCCGGCATCCGTCTCGGCTCGCCGGCAGGTACCACG
>JALHTP010000154.1 GCA_022865725.1 Methyloceanibacter sp.
AAGGTGCGGAGACCCCGATCAGAAACACGCACACCGAAGCCGGGACGCTCCTCGTCGTCATCATATATGACTCCTGCATCGGCGGGTTTGAGCGCGAGCAGCAATCGATCCGTCAGGCGTTGCCTGCGCGGTTTGTTTCGTCCATTTTCCTGTTGCTTCACCAGGACGCCTCCATCTGGCAACGGTTTGGCAACACTTACCACGCGCTTGAATGCGCGGCAACGCTCTCGTATGCTCTTGAAGAGGCTTGAAATAAAACGAAAATCGGAGGTGGCCGAATTTCAGTGCGCGTTCATGCGCTCTAATGCGGACGTGGTGGAACTGGTAGACACACAGGACTTAAAATCCTGAGGGGGGAAACCCCCGTGAGGGTTCGACTCCCTCCGTCCGCACCATTCCCTATTTGACTCGCCAAGGTGACGCCGGCCGCCGCTTTGCGCTAACCTAGCCCAGGGCTCACGCTGCTTGGGTAGGGGATGGCCGGCAACATCTTCATCAATTATCGCCGCGGCGACGATCCGGGCTTCACCCAGGCGCTTTACGGCCGCCTCGAGCAAGTCTTTCCGCCCGAGCGGCTATTCATGGATGTCGACAACATCGCGCCGGGGCTCGATTTCGTGCAGGTGCTGAACGAGCAGGTCGCGAGCTGCGACGTGCTGATCGCGGTCGTCGGCCCGAACTGGCTCGCCGCGATCGACGAGTCGGGTCAGCGCCGGCTCGACAATCCGGAGGACTTCGTCCGCGTCGAAATCGAGTCGGCGCTTTCGCAGAAGAAGCGCGTCATTCCGGTCCTGGTGAACGATGCGAAGATGCCCCGGTCGACGGAGCTGCCTGAGGGCTTGAAGCCATTCGCCAGATGTAACGCCGTTCGGCTGACGCATGATCGCTTTCGCGCCGATACGCAGAGCCTCATTAAGGCCCTCGAGAAGGTGTTGACCGAGACCGAAACGGCGCGGCGCGACGAAGCGGAACACGCGCGGCGAGCGGAGAGGGCGCGCGCGAAGGACGAGGCGGAGCGTTTGCGGCGGGAACGGCGCGAGGGGTTCCGCACAGTCCAAGCGGAGAAGATCGATGCGAGGCCGCGCGGCGAGACGACTCCCAAAGCGCGCTCGCGCGGCGTGGTGAGCTTCATCGCCGGGCTGCCGTCGAACGCCGACTGGCGCATCCCGATTACGGCGACCGCCTTACTCCTGTTGGGATGGATCTTGCCGGGGTATGTTTTCATGCCTCCGGAGCAGGGCGGCTTGGAGTGGGGGACGGTCGCGCTGCTTTACGGCCTTGCGGGTTTCGTCGCACGGTGCGGCGCAACGCGATCGGCGGTCTCGAATTTGCGGTCTATTGGCTCGGGTTCACGCTCATCCTCTATGCGGCGGGAATGGGTTTGGTTACGAGCGCCTTCTTTCGGGCAACGGAGCTCGGCGCGTTTTTTGAGGTCAGGCCACGTTGCGCCCCCGGCATCCTGTTTTTGAGCGCGATTGGTTCGGGCCTGGCAATTCTCGCCTGGCGCAACCGGCGGCTGACAAGGCCCGAGCTTGCGCTCTATCTGCTCGGCATCGTCTATTGGCTATATGTCTGGATGCGTCTCGCCCAGCAGTAGACCGGCCCGTCTTCCTGCTCACAGCCGGATCAGAAAACCCAATCGACAAGGCGGCTCCCGCTTCGTAGGCTGATCTAAATCAGCCTCCTCAAGGGGGCGAGCAAGCCTGGGAGGGGTCCGATCCATGAACGAGCAGCCTCAACGCACGACGTTCTTCGGCGGCTGTCCGCATGACTGCCCCGACACTTGCGCCATGATCTACGAGGTCGAGGACGGGAAGCTGATCGAGGTCCGGGGCAACAAGGACCACCCCATGACGCGCGGCACGCTCTGCGTGAAGCTGAAAGACTTCCACGATCATCACGCCAATCCCGACCGGCTGAAATATCCGCTCCGCCGCACCGGCCCAAAGGGCTCGAAGCAATTCGAGCGCATCTCTTGGGATGAGGCAATCGCCGAGATCGGCAGGCGCTGGCGCGAGATCATCGCCACCTACGGCAGCCAGGCGATCATGCCCTATTCCTATCTCGGCAATATGGGCCTGGTACAAGGCATCAACTCGGGCGATCCGTTCTTCAATCGCCTCGGTACCACGGTGAACGAAAAGACCTTCTGCGCGTCGGGCTCTTCCACGGCCTGGCTGCTGACCGTCGGCCCGACCGGCGGCGTCGACCCGGAAAGCTTCGTGCATTCCAAGTTCATCGTCATCTGGGCGTGCAACTCGATCTCGACCAATCTGCATCATTGGCCGTTCGTGCTCGAGGCGCAAAAGCGCGGCGCCAAGGTGGTGGTCATCGACAGCTACAGGTCGCGCACGGCCAAGGCCGGCGACTGGCATCTCTGCCCGCGGCCGGGTACGGACGGCGCGTTGGCGATGGGCTTTATCAACGCAATCATCAGCCAAGGGCTGGTCGATCAGGATTATGTCGACCAGCACACTTACGGCTTCGAGCAACTCAAGGCGCGCGCGGCGGAGTTCACGCCGGACTACGTCGAGACGATCACCGGCGTCAAAGCTGCGGACATCCGGAAATTCGCCAAGGAGTTCGCCACCTCACAGCCCTCGGTGATCCGCTTGGGGGTCGCGCTCGAGCGCCACGCCGGCGGCGGGCAGGCGATCCGCGCGGTATGCTCGCTGCCGGCTCTGGTCGGATCCTGGAAGCATGTCGGCGGCGGTCTGTTGCAAATGCCGCTCTGGGAGTTCCCCGTCGATTGGATGAAGGTGTCGCGCGGCGATTGGATCAAGCCCGGCACGCGGGCGATCAACAATCTCAAGCTCGGCGCGGCGCTGACCGGCGAGATGAAGCTGGATCCACCGCTGAAGAGCCTCTTTGTCTTCTGCACCAACCCGGTCAGCCAGGCGCCCGAGACCAACAAGATCGTTGCTGGCTTGCAACGCGAGGATTTGTTCACCGTCGTCGCTGAGCACTTTCTCACCGACACGGCGAAATATGCCGACATCGTGCTCCCCGCCGCCATGGCCGGCGAGGCCGAGGACATGATGTGGTCCTGGGGGCATTTCTATTTCACCTATAATCAGAAGGCGATCGACCCGCCCGGCGAGTGCAAGCCAACCAGCGACATGTGGCGGCTGCTGGCCAAGGAGATGGGGTTCGACGATCCCGTCTTCAAAATGACCGACAGCGAGCTTGCCGCCCGCTACATCAACTGGGCCGACCCCAAGATGGGGGGCATCGACATGGAGCATTTCAAGACGCACGGTTACTACAAGATCGACGTCGGCGCGGCGGACACGCGCACGCCGCACAGAGACGGCAAATTTCCGACACCCTCAGGCAAGGTCGAGTTCCTGCTGCACGATGCCAAGAATTTCGTCGCCGGCCCGTTCCGCGCCATGTATGAGGGCGACCAGGATGGCTCGGCCGTCGATCCTCTGCCAGGCTACGTTCCAAACCGCGAAGCTCCGGAGACCAATCCGGAGCGTGCCAAGCTCTACGCGCTCAACATCATCTCGCCGAAGAGCCACGGCTTTTTGAATTCCTGCTACGCCAACGAGAAGCACAAGATCAAAGGTCAGGGCGAGCAGTTCGTGCTGATCTCGCCCGCGGATGCAAGCAAGCGGAATATTCGGGAAGGCGATCCGGTGCGGGTCTATAACGACCGCGGCGATTTCGAGGGCGTGGCCAAAGTCACCGACGACGTCAATCCCGGCATCGTCGTGGCGACGCTCGGCTATTGGCGGAGCCTCAACCGCTCGGACGGATCGGTGAATTCGATCTCCTCGGACGCACATTGCGGGCTCGGCCGCGCGCCGAGCTTCTCGGACAATCTGGTCGAGGTGTCTCGCGTCAACTGACGCCAACAGGGCCTATTCGGCGGCCGCGGCGCCTTTGGCCGTCAGCTCTTGCAGGACGGCGAAGCCCTCGAATTCGGGATGGTCGAGATAAAGCGGCTTGTTCGCGCCGGTGCCGCCATGCGCCTTGCGAAACGCCTCGGACCGTGTCCAATCCGAGAATGCGGCTTCCGAGGCCCACAGCGTGTGCGAGGCATAGAGCACGTGGTCGTCGCGCTCTGGGCCCTTCAGGAGATGAAAGGCAATGAAGCCGGGCGCGGCCTTGAGATGGCTGTCACGCGTCAGCCAGACCTGCTCGAAATCGTGCTCCGAACCCTTCCTCACCTTGAACCGATTCATCGCGATGAACATGCTCGAACTCCTTCGCATTGGCCCCAGGATAACGGAAAAAGACTGAATTTCCAGGTCTTCGGGCGCTATAGGATGAAACGCGTCAGCGACAATTGACCGCCGTCAATAAACCGGCAGGCAACCCGTTCCTATATAAGCACGTTGCTACCAGAGCCCCCGCCAAGGAGACCCCCATGAACAAGGATGTGAAGGAGCGCCGCAAAGCGCCGCTCGTGACGCCGACCGATCTCGGCGACAATGCCCGCCGCGACATCAGCGGCGCCCTCAATGCCCTGCTTGCCGATGTGTTCGTCCTCTACCTCAAGACCAAGAATTTCCATTGGCATGTGAGCGGACCGCATTTCCGCGATTACCACCTTCTGTTCGACGAGCAGGCCGACCAGATCTTCGCCATCACCGACGATATCGCCGAGCGGGTGCGCAAGGTCGGCGGCACGACGCTGCATTCGATCGGCAACATCGCGCGGCTCCAGCGTATTCCCGACAACGACGCCGATTTCGTCGATCCGCTCGACATGCTGGCCGAGCTTCGTTCCGACAATCAGGCGCTGATCGCCAGCATGCGCGAGACGCACGAGCTTTGCGACGAGGAGAACGACGTGGCGACCACGAGCATGATCGAGGTGTGGATCGACCAGGCCGAACGGCGCGTCTGGTTCCTCTACGAGGCGAGCCGCAGAGGCGATGTCACCGGCCATTGAGGTGAGGGTGAAGACCGGTTAGTTCGCTTAAGCCCGGAACTTGCTTCCGGTTTCGGCCTATTGTCTTGATGTTGCGGCCCGACGCGCCGCGGAGTTGCTTATAACCCGGAGCAGAAGCAATGAAGACTTATCTGTTGGCCGCGCTCGCCAGTCTGGCGACGCTTGCGCTGGTTTCTTGCGGTGCGCCAAGCACGCCCGATTTCGTGGAGAAAGCCGCACTGAGCGATCTATACGAGGTCGAAGCCGGCAAAATCGCAAGCGACAAGGGACAGTCGGAGGCGGTGAAGAAATTCGGCCAGCACATGGTCGAGGCGCATAGCAAGACGAGCGAGGAGCTGAAGGGCATCGTGCAATCCGAGAAGCTCAATGTGGCGCTGCCCACCGAGCCTAACAAAAAGCTCCGGAAGATGATCGACAAGCTGAACGACGCGAAGCCGGAGGATTTCGACAAGGTCTATGCCGGGCAGCAGATCAAGGCTCACAAAAAGGCCGCCGACCTCTTCGATGCTTATGCCGAGGGCGGGGAGAACGCCGCGTTGAAGCAATTCGCGGCAAACACGCTGCCGGCGATCAAGCAACATCTCGAAGAGGCGAAGAAGCTTCGGCAATAGGGTTTCCCTAGGCTCATTTGCCTTGGGCGCGGCGACTGTATAGGAAGGGTCCGCAGTCACCCCCGCACGCTTCATGGTTATTCTGCGAGCCCGTACGACCTTCCAACGTTTCGTCGAGTCTGAGGCTTCGGGCGGCGTCGTGCTAATGGCGAGTGCGGCGCTTGGGTTGGTTGTCGCCAATTCGGCGTTCGCCGGCAATTATACTGAGCTGCTGCACACGAAAGTCGGCGGCCTTCACGTCCTGCATTGGATCAATGACGGGCTGATGGCGCTGTTCTTTCTGCTGGTCGGGCTCGAGATCAAACGCGAGATCCTGGCCGGCGAGCTCGACAGCTGGCCGCGCCGCGCGCTTCCTTTCATGGCCGCTTTAGGGGGGATGATCGTCCCGGCGGTGATCTTCTTCGCGATCAACTGGCGCACGCCGGACACGTGGCGGGGCTGGGCGATTCCGACCGCCACCGATATCGCCTTCGCCCTCGGCGTGCTCTCACTATTTGGATCGAGAATTCCAAATTCGCTCAAGGTGTTTCTGACGTCGCTTGCAATCATGGATGACCTCGGCGCCATCCTCATCATCGCGCTCTTCTACGCCGCCGATCTGTCGACCTCAGCCCTTGGCGTTGCCGCGCTCCTCACAGCGGCGCTGTTCGCGCTCAACTGGTTCGGGATCATGAGGCTTGCCCCATACCTCCTGCTCGGCGTCTTACTATGGGGGTGCATGCTGTTCTCCGGCATCCATGCCACGCTCGCGGGCGTCGTGCTCGCCATGACCATCCCCGTCGGTTCGTCGGCGGATGAAAATCGGGACAATGGTGCGGGCTCGCCGCTGCACCATCTCGAGGACGCGCTCGGACCTTGGGTGGCGTTCCTCGTGCTTCCGGTGTTTGGCTTCGCCAATGCCGGGGTCTCGCTTGCCGGGGCGAGCCTTGACACGCTGCTCGCGCCGCTGTCGCTCGGAATCGCCGCAGGTCTGTTTTTCGGCAAGCAGATTGGCATCATGATTTCGGTGTTCATCGCGAGCCGAACGGGGCTGGCGGATCTGCCGGCGGGCGCTTCATGGCGCGAGATCTACGGTGTGGCGCTGCTGTGCGGCATCGGCTTCACCATGAGTCTTTTCATCGGCTTGCTCGCCTTTGCCGATGCTGAACACGAGGCCATGACCAAGCTCGCGGTGCTCGCCGGCTCGTTGCTGTCGGCGTTTGCCGGCGCCGCCATCCTCATTCGGCGAAAGGCTGCCGCCTGAGGCTTAGGGGCGCTGGTCTTCGTGGCGGTAGAGCCAGTCGAAGCGCTGCAAGGCCGCCGCCTCGCTCCGGCGTTCGAGCACGAGATTGCGGGCAAGCCGCAAGCCGCCGCTCAGATGGTAGATGCGGCCAAAGCGCCGCGACTGGCGCTGGACGCGCGCCGCGCGCGGCCGGCGTAGCGCCTCGTAGCGGCGAAAGGCTTGAGGCGGGTCGCCTTGCCAAGCGTCGATGCAGGCAGCGAGCGTGACGGCATCCTCGATGGCCAGAGCGGCGCCTTGCGCCAGATACGGCAAGACCGGGTGCGCCGCGTCGCCGAGAAGCGCGATGCGGCCTACGCTGAAGCGGCGCAACGGGGTGAGGCGATAGAGCGACCAGCTGCGCCAGCCTGCCGCCCGTTCCAGCAATGATTTCGAATCCTTAGTCCAGCGTGTGAAACTTGAAAGCAAAGTCTCGGCGCTGCCTGACTGGTTCCAGCCTTGGCGCTCGGCGCCGCCTTCGGTGACGGCGACGACATTGAGGTCATCGCCGCCGCGCACGGGGTAGTGCACGAGGTGTGAGCGCGGCCCGAGCCAGAGCCCGACCACGGCAGCATCGAACGGCGCGGGAAGGTTTCCGCGCGGCAGACGCGCGCGCCAGGCGGTAGCGCCTGTGAAGCGCAGGCTGGCCTCGGGCATGATGAGAGGGCGCAGCGTCGACCACAGCCCGTCGGCGCCGATCAGGCTGGCGCCCTTGGCCTCGCTTCCATCGACGCCTCGCGCCAAAACATCGGCGCCTTGCGCGTCGATCGCCGTCACGTCGAAGCCAGGCCTCAGTGTGACAGGCCCTAGGCTCTCGGCGGCCGCGCGAAGCCCGGCATGGAGGTCGGCACGGTGCAGCGTGAGGTAAGGGGCGCCGTAGCGGTCCTCGGCGTGCCGGCCGAGCGGCACTGAGGCCAGCCTGCGGCCGGAGAGCCCGTCATAAATCCAGATCGCCTCGGGCCTGAAGGCATGCGGCTCGATGGCCTCCAGCACGCCGAGCGCCTTCAGCGCCCGCGTGGCATTGGGACCGAGCTGGATGCCGGCCCCCGTCTCCTCGGTGAAACGCGAGCGCTCCAGCACCTCGCTCTCGATCCCGCGCCGGCCGAGCGCGATGGCTGCCGCCAGTCCGCCGATGCCGCCGCCGGCAATGAGCACGCGCTCTCCCTGCTTGGGCATCAGGTGGCCGGCCTCAGGCCGCCGGTGCGCCAGGCGGGGCGGTAGCGACGTAGATGCACGCAGGCGGGTCGCTCTCGGTCGCCGCGAGGTCGTGGCCGTGGATGAACAGCGTCGAGCAATACGGGCACACGATCTGCGCCTCGTGACCCATGTCGAGATAGACATGCGGGTGGTCGTGAGGAGGCGTCGCCCCCAGGCACTGGAATTCCTTGACGCCGATCCTGATCCGGTCGACGCCCTGGTCGTTGACGAAATGCGGCACGAGCGTTTGAGCCATGGAAGTCGTTCTTCGGTCTCGCGTTGGGAAATGGCGGCGAGCATAGTGACCCTTGGGGCAAAGCGGTAGCTCAAGAATGCAGAGCTTCGATTCAGATGGCGTCAGGATCGCCTATATCGACGAGGGAGAAGGGGAGCCCATCCTCCTCATCCACGGCTTCGCCTCCAACATCGCGGCCAATTGGTGCGATGCAGGCTGGGTGCGCACGCTGACCGAGGCCGGACGCCGCGTCGTCGCCTATGACAATCGCGGGCATGGGCAAAGCGAGAAGCTCTACGATCCGAGCCTGTACGGTGCGCCGCTGATGGCGGAGGACGCGCGCCGCCTGCTCGACCATCTCGCCATCGCCCGCGCCGATGTGATGGGTTATTCCATGGGCGGACGCATCGCCACCTTCCTTGTCCTTGCGAATGAGACGCGC
>JALHTP010000155.1 GCA_022865725.1 Methyloceanibacter sp.
ACGGCTCAAGCAGCGTGCTCTTCTCGCCCATCAGCTCCTGCGCGACAAGCTTGCCCACGCCGAGCATTTTATAGCCGTGATTGGAGTCGGCAATGACATAGACGTTCTCGCGGAAAATATCGAAGACCGGAAAATTGTCCGGGGTGAAGCAGCCGAGCCCGCCCGAATTCTCTTCGCGTCGGTAGAGCGGCATCTGGCCCTCGAAGCGCTTCTGGCAATGCGCCAGCGCCGAGCACCACATATCGATGAAGTCCTCGCCGACGACGAATTCGGGCGAGTCCGGACCGTAAGGGTCGATGGCGACCTGATCGGGATCCTGGTCCACTTTATAGGGGGAGGCGCCGCCCTGGACGCCGCCGAAGCTGAAATCGGGCTTGTAATAGATGCCCCAGAGCCTGTCGGTGATCAGTTTGCCATCGCGATCGGAATAAAGCGGCGCGTCGGTGTCGACATGCAGCACGGGCGGGAAGCGCCCGTCATTCATCCTGTGCATCTCGGGATCGACGCCGAGCGTGCCTTCCTCCAGGCACCAGAACTTCCACATCGGCACGTCGTGGCGAACCTTGCCGTTGACCTTGACGGTGGTCTCTTTCGGCAACTCGAGCAGATTCCAGATCTTGTTGACCCAGGGGCCGACGCCGACCACCACCGTCTCGCAGGCGATCCGCCCCTGATTGGTGTTGAGCGCCGTGACCGCGCCCGAATTCGAGCCGAACTCGAAGCTCTTCACCTCGACGCCCGATAGGATGCGCACGCCTTCGGCTTCGGCCTTGGCGGCGAGCCCATGCATGCTCGCCTTGTTGTTGGCATAGCCGCCGCGCTTCTCGTGCAGCACCGAGGTGACGCCTTGCGCCTGCCAGTCGTCGAACAGGCCTCTCATATATTTGGCTGACGCGTCGGCGCCCTCGATGAAGACCGACTCGTAGCCGATCGCCTTTTGCTGCTCGTAGATCGAGGCGACGTCCTCACGCATGCATTCGGGGCTGATCTGCATATAGCCGACCGGATGATAGCTATAAGTCTTGGCGTCGCTCTCCCACACATCCACGGAGTGGGCCATCAGCTCGCGCATGGCGGGCTGGAAGTAATTGTTGCGGACGACGCCGCAGGCGATGCCCGACGCGCCCGCCGCCACCGCTGTCTTGTCGACGATGAGGATGTCCTTGCCCGAGCCCCTGCCAGTGGCTTTCAGCATCTGAGCCAGATGGAAGGCGGTGCTGAGGCCGTGAATGCCGGCGCCGATAATGGCGTATTTCGTGGCTTCAGGGAGCGTCATGCGCGACCGCCTGGGTTCACCAAATTGGTCCGAATTTGGTTCTCTTCTGTGGACCTGGCTGGCGAAATGGTCCACATTGGGCGTGCGAACCTCACGCGGGCCCATTAGCGCATGGCCGCGGACCGATTGTAAACCAATTTCTGATGTGGGCCCAAAGTGGCTCACATTTCAGGGAGGTCGAGCCGTGAGCGAGCAACGCAATAGAGACGCCGTCATCGTCAGTCTCGCCAAGCCGAGCCGGGGACCGCGCGCCATCTCCGTCTATCTCCAGCGCGCCATCGAAACCGGCGCCTATAGCGAGGGCGACAAGCTGCCGCCCGAGCGGCAATTGGCCGCAACCTTTCAGGCGGCGCGGAGCACCGTGCGGCGCGCGCTCGATCAGCTCGAAAAGGCGGGGCTGGTGTCGCGCCGTCTCGGCAGCGGGACCTTCGTGGGCGCGTCGGCCGCTTCCAACCGGCGCGCGGGCGATCTTGCCGATCAGGTGAGCCCGCTTCAGCTGATCGAGGCGCGGCTTGCGGTGGAACCCTTCACCACGCGTCTGGCGGTGCTGCATGCGACACGACGCAACCTCGACGACATGGAAGTGGTGCTCGCCGAGGCCGAGGCGTCGACCCAAGACAAGGACGCCTTTTCCAAATGGGACGGTGAATTTCACCTTCTGATCGCGCAGGCCTCCGCCAACCCGCTCCTGCTCAGCGTCTACCGGCAAATCAATCATGTGCGGCTGCATGCCCAATGGGACGCGATGAAGGAGAAGATCCTGACCCCCGAGGTGGTCGCCACCTATAACCGTCAGCATCGCAGCATCTTCAACGCGCTGCACGAGCGCGACGGGCAAGGAGCCTTTGCACTGATCACCGAGCATCTAGAAAGGGCGCGCGACGATCTTCTCAGAGCGAACAGCCCTTAGCGCCTAGCCAATGAGCTCAGTGGTACTCGGCCTGGTGGCCGCGCTCTCTTGGGGCGACTACGATTTCCTGTCGCGCTTCCCCTCTCGCGCCGTGGGGCCGATCCCCACCGTTCTCGCTGTCACCATCTCCGGCCTTGTCGCGCTCAGCGCCTGGGTCCTGATCGGGGGTGATGGGATTACGATCGTCTGGCCGAAGCTTTGGCTCGTCGCCATCGCCGGCATCTTCTTCGCGCTGGCCACGCTGGCGCTGTTCGCCGCGTTTGCGCTGGGGCCCATCACCTTGGTCGCCCCGATCGTCGCCGCCTATCCTGCCCTCGCCATGGTCTTCGCCGTCGCGCACGGCGCGAGGCCGACCGCGTGGCAGGCTGTCAATCGGATGCGTGATGGCGGGAGTTCTGATCGCGTCGCGGAGCGGCAGCAACAATGAGGACGCGGCCGAGCTGAAGGCCGAGATGAAGACCGTGCTCGGTCTCGCCGTCCTCTCCGGCGTCTGCTTCGCCGTCGCCATCACCGCCGGCCAAGCCGCCGTGCCCATCTTCGGCGATGTTGAGACGGTGTGGCTCGCGCGCATCTTCGGCCTTCTCACCATCGGCCTGATCTATCTGTGGCGTTCCCCCGGCGCACCGCTTCCCTTGCGCTGGCTTCCCTTGCTCGGACTGATGGGGTGTCTCGACGTCGCGGCGCTCGCCGCCCTCACCGCCGCCGGCGATTTCCCCTCGCCCGAATTGACGACGGTGGTGTCCTCCGCCTTCGCCGCGGTCACGGTGCTGCTGGCGCGATTGCTCCTGAAAGAGCCGATCGCTCTTATTCAGCTCGGCGGCATGGTGCTGATCTTCGGGGGCGTCGCCGCCCTTGCCGGGCTCTAGCGACTTGCGCCGAGCCGCGCGGCTTGCTCCGGCCTAACGGCGGGAGAGCTGCTCGAGCCGCTGCTGCATGGCCGTAAGGTCGGCCTTGAGCGTGGCGATCTCGTCCTCGTTCGGCTTGCTGTCGGCCGTGGGCTTGGCCTCGATCTGTGTGGCCATCTGCCCATCGATAGGCGTTGCCGTTGAACCGTCGGCCTTCGTGAAAGGCGTGAACAGGCCGAGCGCGCGCTCGAACGCGGCGAAATTCTTCCGCACCTGCTCCTGCATCGCCTCGAACGCCGCGGTGCCGAAGGTGTGGGCGAAGCGGCGGCGGTACTGCTCCTGCTGGCGGGTGAGCGAATCGAGGCTGAATTCGAGATAGCTCGGCACCAGCTTCTGCATGCTGTCGCCGTAAAAGCGGATCAGCTGACGCAGGAAGCCGATGGGGAGGAGGTTCGTGCCCCGGCTCTCCTGCTCGACGATGATCTGGGTTAGGACCGAATGGGTCAGGTCTTCGCCGGTCTTGGCGTCGTAGACGACGAAGTCACGCTCCCCCCGCACCATTTCGGCCAGGTCCTCGAGCGTCACATAGGTGCTTGTGTCGGTATTGTAGAGCCTGCGGTTAGCGTATTTCTTGACGATGACCGGCCGGCTCTCTTGCTCCGCGTCCCTTGCCACGTCTGTATCGCTCCTACGCCTTGGGCGGCGGCCCAGATTGCTTCATGCCGCAACTGCGAGATAAGTAGCACGTTCTTTGTGCGAAGCACCAGAGGCTTTGCCGCGAGCCTTAACGGGACCCCAAGCCTAGGCTTCCATTGCAAGAATCACTACGTTATGACCTTGGGTCCCTGGGGAAGTGGAGCAGAGTATGAAAGAGGAAGCGATTGTCATCGTCAGCGCGGCGCGGACGCCGGTTGGCTCCTTCAACGGCTCACTGTCGAGCCTGACGGCGCATGCCCTTGGCGAGGTCGCCATCAGGGCGGCGCTGCAGCGCGCTCATGTCGATCCGGCCGATGTCGATGAAGTCATCATGGGCCAAGTGCTCACCGCGGGCCAAGGCCAGAACCCGGCGCGGCAGGCGGCCATGGCCGCGGGCGTGCCGCAAGAGGCCACCGCCTGGGGCGTGAATCAGGTATGCGGCTCTGGCTTGCGGGCCATCGCCCTCGGCGCCCAGCAGATCGCGGCCGGCGACGCCGACATCGTGGTCGCGGGCGGCCAGGAGAGCATGAGCCTTTCGCCCCATGTCGCCCATTTACGCAACGGGCAGAAGATGGGCGCGCTGGAATTCATCGACTCGATGATCAAGGACGGGCTGTGGGAGGCATTCAACGGCTACCACATGGGCGTGACCGCCGAGAACGTCGCCCGCCAATGGCAGATCACCCGCGAGGACCAGGACAAATTCGCCACCGCCTCGCAGAACAAGGCCGAGGCCGCCAAGAAGGCTGGCAAGTTCAAGGACGAGATCGCCCCCGTCACCGTGAAGACGCGCAAGGGCGAGACCATCGTCGCCGAGGACGAATATATCCGCGAGGGCGCCAAGCTCGAGGATGCGGCCAAGCTCAAGCCGGCCTTCGACAAGGAAGGCACCGTCACCGCGGGCAATGCCTCGGGCCTGAATGACGGCGCCGCCGTCGTCGTGCTGATGACGGCAAAGGAAGCCAAGAAGCGCGGGCTGAAACCCCTCGCCCGCATCGCCTCGTGGGCGACGGTCGGCGTCGATCCCAAATTGATGGGGTCGGGCCCGATCCCGGCCTCGCGCAAGGCGCTGGAGAAAGCCGGCTGGACGCCCAAGGATCTCGACCTGATCGAGGCGAACGAGGCGTTTGCCGCACAGGCGCTGGCCGTGAACAAGGATCTTGGCTGGGACACGGGCAAGGTCAACGTCAATGGCGGCGCCATCGCCATCGGTCACCCGATCGGCGCCTCCGGCGCGCGCGTGCTCGTCACCCTGCTGCACGAGATGCAGAAGCGCGATGCCAAGAAGGGCCTCGCCACGCTTTGCATCGGCGGCGGCATGGGCATCGCCATGTGCGTCGAGCGGGAGTAATCGTTTTGCAAGTGTCATTCCCGCGAAAGCGGGAATCCAGTACCCACGGGTCTTAGTTTTCTTGACGAGGCTTGGACTACTGGATTGCCCGGTCAAGCCGGGCAATGACAGGCAAGTTTTGCAACAGGCGCCACAAGAGCGCCAACCAGGGAGGAATTTATGGGAAGGGTGGCTCTCGTCACGGGGGGAACGCGCGGCATCGGCGCCGCGATCTGCCAGGCTCTGAAAGCGGCCGGCTATAACGTCGCCGCCAACTATGGCGGCAACGACGACGCCGCCAAGGCGTTCAAGAAAGAGACCAAGATCCCGGTGTTCAAATGGGACGTGGGCGATTATGTCGCCTGCGGCGAAGGGATCGTCGCGGTGGAGAACGAGGTCGGGCCCATCGACGTGCTGGTCAACAATGCCGGCATCTCGCGCGACGCCATGCTGCAGAAGATGACGCATGAGCAATGGGAGCAGGTGATCCGCACCAATCTCGACTCGCTCTTCAACATGACGCGGCCGGTGATCAACAACATGCGCGAGCGGGGCTTTGGCCGCATCGTCAACATCTCCTCGATCAACGGGCAGAAGGGCCAGCTCGGGCTGGTCAATTATTGCTCGGCCAAGGCGGGCGTGATCGGCTTCACCCGGGCGCTCGCGCTGGAAAGCGCGCGGAAGGGCATCACCGTGAATGCCATCGCTCCGGGCTACGTCAAGACCGACCTGCTCGCGGGCGTCTCCGAGGAGGTGATGAAGTCAATTGTGGGCCAGATCCCGGTGGGGCGCCTGGGCGAGGCCGACGAGGTCGCCCGCTGCGTGGTGTTCCTCGCCGCCGACGCGGCAGCCTGGATCACCGGCTCGACGCTCACCATCAATGGCGGCCAATTCATGGATTAGGGCCCGAGGCCGAAGCGAAGGTCGGAAGCTTGCCAACGGCGAACCGATAGGCGAGCCTCCTCCATGGTGCCGATGCAAAGAAGAACCGTGCAACTTGGCCTTGCGGCGATCGCCTGCATCGCCCTGCTCGTGGACGCGATCTGGTTCATCGCCCACGCGGTCCGCGAACGCACGGCGGCTCGACTGGCGGACGCTCAGGCGCAAGAGATCGTTGCCCTGCTCGGTCTGGCGGACACCGCCGACTTCCATCAGCGCTTGGACACGGTCCGCGCCTTTATCAACGACCACAGCCAGCACAAGATCGATGCGGCGTTCTGGAAAAGTCACGGCGTGATGGGCGCCTTCGCGGCGGGCGTGATGGCTCATGCGAGGCAGCCCTCCACCGAGCGCATCCATATGGAAGGCAGCACGCGGACAAATCTCATGGGACGCATCGTCCAGGCTCTCGGCTATCAGACGCGCGTTGTGTCCATTTTCGACTCGCACACCAATCTGAGTTCGCACACCTTCCTCGATGTGATGAACCCCGAGACGCGGCGCTGGGAGACAGAGGACGCGGACTACGACATCTATTGGCGGCGCACGCAGTCCAAGGAGCGCGTCTCGCTTGCCGATCTTGCCGAGGATATTCAGGGCATTGAGCCCTGTGGGCGCCAAGGCTGCGGCTGGGACGCGGCGAGCCGGGAAGGCATCAACCGACATCCGCCGGATGACCGGCTCTTCGGGCCAAGATTGACGCCACGGACGGGCATTGGCAAGCCCGAACCCCGCCGTGAGCGGCCAGATGCCC
>JALHTP010000156.1 GCA_022865725.1 Methyloceanibacter sp.
CAGCAATTTTGGCGCCGGTGCCTTTTGCGCGTGCAGCCTTGCCGCCCGTTGAGGCACGCGCCCGTTTCTCGCTCCCGGCTCTTGCTTTCACCATTGAAGCACGATGCAATAGAGGGGCGGCTGCCCGCAATGGGGGACGGAGCCGCGTTAAGGACGCCCCCGCCCTCATTCTTCCCGCGCCGGAGATTTCTAACGTGAACAAGATCAAGGTGAAAAACCCTGTCGCCGACCTCGACGGGGACGAGATGACGCGGGTCATCTGGCAGATGATCAAGGAGAAGCTGATCTTTCCTTATCTCGACCTGCCGCTGCTCACTTTCGATCTCGGCATCCGGAACCGCGATGAGACCGACGACCAGGTCACCATCGACGCCGCCCGCGCCATCCAGGCCTGCGGGGTGGGCGTCAAATGCGCGACCATCACGCCCGACGAGGCGCGGGTGAAGGAGTTCGGCCTCAAGCAAATGTGGAAGTCGCCCAACGGCACGATCCGCAACATTTTGGGCGGCGTCATCTTCCGCGAGCCGATCATCTGCAAGAACGTGCCGCGGCTGGTGCCGGGCTGGACCAAGCCGATTGTCATCGGGCGCCACGCTTATGGCGATGTCTACCGCGCCGTCGATTTCCGCGTGCCCGGCAAGGGCAAGCTTACCATCGCATTTCAGGGCGACGACGGCACGCGCATCGAGCACGAGGTGCATGAGTTCAAGGGCAGCGGCGTCGCGCTTGCCATGTTCAATCTCGACGAGTCGATTCGCGACTTCGCCCGCGCCACCTTCAACTATGCGCTCAACCGCAACATGCCGGTCTATCTATCGACCAAGAACACCATCCTCAAGGCCTATGACGGCCGCTTCAAGGACATCTTCGCCGAGATTTTCGCCGGCGAGTTCAAGCCCGCCTTCGAGGCGCGCGGGCTCACTTACGAGCATCGTCTGATCGACGACATGGTTGCCGCCTGCTTGAAATGGTCGGGCGGCTATGTGTGGGCCTGCAAGAACTACGACGGCGACGTGCAGTCCGACACGGTGGCGCAAGGCTTCGGCTCGCTCGGGTTGATGACGAGCATCCTGATGACGCCGGACGGCAAGACCGTGCTCGCCGAGGCCGCGCACGGCACGGTGACGCGCCACTTCCGGCAGCATGAGCAGGGCCGGGCCACCTCGACCAACGCCACCGCCTCGGTGTTCGCCTGGACCGGGGCCTTGAAGCACCGCGCCAAGCTCGACGACAATTCCGAGCTGCTAGGCTTTGCCGAGACGCTGGAGCGGGTGGTGGTCGCGACCATCGAGGCGGGCGGCATGACCAAGGACCTCGCGCTGCTTGTCGGCGCCGACCAGAGCTGGCTGTCGACATCCGGCTTTCTCGATCAGATCGACGCCAATTTCCGCAAGGAGATGGCCGACCGCGCCGTGGCCTAGAGCATGATCCGGAAAAGTGGGAACCGGTTTTCCGATAAGCTCACGCTCAAATAAGAACGCTAGGCTCTCAGAGCGTTTCCGGCTCGCCCGGCTTGCGCTGCGGAGCCGACGCATCGCGGGGCTTGCGCTTGCGCTTTTCGCCCCGCGCCGCCGGGTCGGCAATGGCTCGCGCCTCCGCCACGTTGCGGATCCGGCGCAAGATCTCCGGATGGCGGCGCGCCAGGCGCGAAAGCGAGAGCGCATCGAGCAGGTAGACGCTGCATTTGGTCTTGGCGACCACGTCGTGCTTGTGGCGGCGCCCCTCCAGCAGCGCCATCTCGCCGAAGAAATCGCCCTCCTTCAGAAGGACATGCTTGCCGGCACTGATATCGACAACGGCCTCACCGCTGGCGATGAGAAACATGGCGTCGCCCGCGTCCCCGGTGCGAACCATGGGAACGCCCGGCAGATAGGTGCGCGTGTAGAGCAGCTTGGTGATCTCGGCGATCTCGCTCTCGTCCATGGTGGCGAAGAGCGGCACGCGGGCAACCATGCTCCAGGTGACCACGAATTGGTGGCGGCTCGATTCGTGGCTGAAGCCCGTGGCGATGATGGCGACGGGCAACGCGATCATGCCGACGCCGAGCAGCATGACCACGCCGCCGAGCAGCTTGCCGAACGGCGTGATCGGCACGACGTCGCCGTAGCCGACCGTGGTCAGCGTGGAAAGCGCCCACCAGGCGGCCGCCGGCACCGAGCCGAATTTGTCGGGCTGCGCTCCGCGCTCGATGAAATACATCGCGGTCGAAGCGAACAGGAGCAACACCAGAACCACGAGAAGCGCGCCGAGCAGGGCACGGTATTCATCGGCGAGCACGCGGCCGAGCGTCTGTAGGGCCGGCGAGTAGCGCACG
The DNA here is from genome assembly GCA_022865725.1 of Methyloceanibacter sp. Lineage (GTDB taxonomy): Bacteria > Pseudomonadota > Alphaproteobacteria > Rhizobiales > Methyloligellaceae > Methyloceanibacter. The sequence continues at coordinate 2,315 of JALHTP010000156.1, forward strand.
AGCTTGAGCAGGCGGAACAGGCGCAGCACCCTGAGCACCCTGAGGTCCATGGGCACGAAGGACTGCAAATAGAAAGGCAGCACCGCGAACAGGTCGATCAGCATGATCGGCCGGAGCGCGAAGCGGAGCCGCGCCCGCCAGGGCGGCAGCCGGCTCAGCATGGGGATATCCACGGCGCTCCACAGGCGCAGCAGATATTCGACGCTGAACACGATCACCGAGAAAATGTTGAATACATGAAAGAGAGGGCCGTAACGGGCGGCGAGATCGTCCACCGTCTCGGCGGCGAACGCGATAGCGTTCAGGAAGATGAGAACGATGATGAAGGCGTTGACCACGCGGCCCGCGGGATGCGCGTCGCCGCCGACCTCGAGAATGTCGTGAACCTGTCGCCGCCAGCGCCGCCAGACGGTGTCCGCCTTCATTCTCAGGCGCTTCCGGCCCGGCGCTTGGCGTCGGCGCCCTCTGGCTGGGCACCCCCTTCGCCCGCGATCTTTGCCGCGATCGCCTCGAGCGCCTGATCGGCGTGTGCGCCATCTGGGCCGCCGGCTTGCGCCAGGTCGGGGCGCCCGCCCCCGCCTTTGCCGCCCACGGCTTCGGCGCCGATGCGCGCCAGCTCCACGGCATCGTAGGTCGAGGTCAGGTCGGCGGTGACGCCGACGACGAGCGCCGCCTTGCCCTCCTCGCTCACGCCCACGATTGCCGCGATGCCCGAGCCCAGTTGCCGCTTGGCGTCATCGACGAGGCCGCGCAGATCCTTGGGCGCCACGCCATGCACGACACGGGCGAGCAGCTTGACGCCGCCAAGCTCGCGGATGAGTGACTCAGCCGCGCCGCCCACGCCTCCGCCGAGCGCTAGCTCGCGCTTGGCATCGGCGAGCTGGCGCTCCAGCTTGCGGCGCTCGTCGATGATGCCGGCAAGCCGCTGGATCATTTCATCGGGCGTAACCTTGAGCAGCTCGGCGGCCTCGCGCACGCGCTCGTCTTGCGTGGCGAGATAGGCCCGCGCCGCCTCGGCGGTAAGCGCCTCGATGCGGCGCACGCCGGAAGCGACCGCGCTCTCGCCTACGATCTTGAGCAGGCCGATATCGCCGGTGCGCCGCACATGCGTGCCACCGCAGAGCTCGATGGAATAAGCGTGGCCGGCCCGCTCGCTGCTGTCATCAACGCCCATGCTGACGACGCGGACCTCATCGCCGTATTTCTCGCCGAACAGAGCGAGCGCGCCTTGGGCGATGGCCTGATCGGGTGTCATGAGATGGGTCTCGACGGCCGAGTTTTGCAGGATCATGACGTTGACCAGATCCTCCACGGCGCGGATCTCGTCATGCGTCATGGGCTTCTGGTGGGAAAAATCGAATCTGAGCCGGCCTGGCTCCACCAGCGAGCCCTTCTGCGCCACATGGGGGCCGAGCA
>JALHTP010000157.1 GCA_022865725.1 Methyloceanibacter sp.
CTGGGGCGTGCCCGTGCCGGGGAACCCCAAGCACATCATGTATGTGTGGGTGGACGCGCTCACCAATTATCTGACCGGCGTCGGTTTCCCCGACGAGGAATCGGCGAGTTTCAAGCGCTATTGGCCGGCCGATCTGCATATCATCGGCAAGGACATCATCCGCTTCCATGCGGTTTATTGGCCGGCTTTTCTCATGTCGGCGGGCATCGCATTGCCGAAACGCGTATTCGGGCACGGCTTTCTCTATAACCGCGGAGAGAAGATGTCGAAGTCGGTCGGCAATGTGGTCGATCCCTTCGTGCTCATGAAGGATTACGGCGTCGATCCGCTCCGCTACTTTTTGTTGCGCGAGGTGCCGTTCGGCCAAGACGGCAATTACAGCCGCGACGGCATCGTGCAGCGCATCAACGCCGACCTCGCCAACGATCTCGGCAATCTCGCGCAGCGCTCGCTGTCGATGATCGCCAAGAATTGCGAGGGTCGGGTGCCTGAGCCTGGAGAGCTGACCGGCGATGACCAGATCATCCTCGCCGAGGCCGATGCCTCTTTGGCTAGGGTCGAGCAAGCCATGGACGATTTCGCCATTCACCGCGCGCTGGAGATCATCTGGGCGCTCGTCGCCAACGCCAATCGCTATTTCGCAAGCCAGGAGCCTTGGGCGCATAAGAAGACCAACCCGAAGCGCATGGAGACAATCCTCTATGTCACGGCCGAGGTCACGCGCCAGATCGCGGTCATGGTCCAGCCGGTGATGCCGGACAGCGCGGGCAGGCTACTCGATCAGCTTGGCGTTCCCGCCGAAGCGCGCGACTTCGTGGCACTCGGGCCTAAGGGAAGGTTGAAAGCGGGGACTGTGTTGCCGCCGCCGCAACCTGTTTTCCCGCGTCATGTCGAGGCGGAGGAGAATCCGGCAGCGTGATTGAACGTCCATCGGGCTCTCCGCCACGGCAGAGCTGCTTGATGCGGGCCTCATCGACCCCCTCGACCACAACGCCGCCAATCACGGTGCGTGGGACGGAGGTATCGCCAAACCGCTTCAGCATGATGGCCTGGACACTCGCGGTTGTCGCATCGAGGATGCTGTACTTGATGTCATTGCGCGCAAGGATGACCCTGACCTGTTTGCAATAGGGGCACCACCACGCACTGTACAAGGTGACGTTCTTGCTGCAGCCGGCCTCGGCTGGAACCGCGGGAAGACAGAGCAGCGCCACCGCGAGGAGCGTAGCAACAAGAAACGAGGACATAATCTTCACCATGCTCTCTCCCGCACGCGCTTGTTGTCTCCGCATCCCATATGCTGCACATAGTGGCTTTGCGCCCACCGTGTTAACAGCCTAGCAACTTGAAGCACATCGGTCTTTTATCACCTGCGATGTTAATCGACAGCCACTGCCATCTCGATTTTCCCGAGCTCAAGGGCGAGCTTGATGCGGTTCTCGACCGGGCGCGCGCGGCTGGTGTCGGCCTCATGGTGAGCATCTCGACGCGGGTGCGTCAATTCAACGAACTGCGCGCCCTCGTCGACGCCTATGACAACGTGTTCTGCTCGGTCGGCACGCATCCGCACAACGCCGCCGAGGAGCCTGACATCATGGTGGAGGAGCTGGTCGAACTCGCGCGCCATCCCAAGGTGGTGGCGATCGGCGAGGCCGGGCTCGACTATCATTACGACCACAGCCCGCGCGACGTGCAGAAAAAGAGCTTCCGCAGCCATATCGCCGCTTCGCGGGAGACGGGCCTGCCGCTGGTCATCCATGCCCGCGACGCGGACGCCGATATCGCCCGCATGCTGGAGGAGGAGACGAGAAAAGGCGCCTTCCCCTTCGTGCTGCATTGCTTCACCAGTGGAGCTGAGCTGGCGCGGACAGGGCTTGCGCTCGGCGGCTATCTCTCCTTCTCCGGCGTCATCACCTTCAAGAATGCGGAGGCGCTTCGCGACATCGCCCTTGCGGTGCCGTCAGACCGGCTCCTGGTCGAGACCGATGCGCCATACTTAGCGCCCGAGCCTTTGCGCGGGAAGACGAACGAGCCTGCCTTCGTCGTGCACACGGCCGCGCGCCTTGCGGCGCTGCGGGGGTTGCGCGAGACGGAGATGGCGCGCACCACCACGGAAAACTTCTTCAGGCTGTTCAAGAAGGTGCCGCGCTCCTCGCTGAAAGCGCCGCAAAGCGCCGCATGACCTTGAAGCTCACCATTCTCGGTTGCGGCACATCGGGCGGCGTCCCGCGCGTCGGCAATCATTGGGGGGCGTGCGATCCCTCCAATCCGAAGAACCGGCGGAGGCGCTGCTCGCTGCTGGTGGAGCGCGCCGGCGCTAAAGGCGAAACCGGGATCCTGGTCGACACCTCGCCTGACCTTCGCCAGCAGCTTCTCGACGCAGGCGTCGGATGGGTCGACGGCGTGCTCTATACCCACGACCACGCCGACCATTCGCACGGCATCGACGATCTGCGCATGGTGTCGTTCAACGGCCGCGCCCGCGTGAATGTCTATTACGACGCCACGACAAGAGGCCTGCTCCATTCGCGCTTCGGCTATTGCTTCAACGCGCCGCAGGGAAGCGAATACCCGCCGATCCTCAAGGGTCATGAGATCCATGCGGGGAAGCCTATTAGAATCTCCGGCACAGGCGGCGCGATCGAGGCGCTGCCGTTCCGCCAAATTCACGGCTCCGGCGAGACGCTCGGCTTCCGCTTCGGCGGCATCGCCTATTCGCCGGACGTTAGCGATTTTCCGGAGGAGTCGATTGAAGTTTTGCAGGATCTCGATGTGTGGATCCTCGATGCGCTCCGCTATACGCCGCATCCGAGCCATCTCTCCGTCGATCAGGCGCTAGCGTGGATCGCGCGGGTGAAGCCGAAGCGCGCCGTGCTCACCCATATGCATGTCGATCTCGATTACGCGACCCTTGCGGATCAGCTCCCGTCGGGCGTCGAGCCCGGCTATGACGGC
>JALHTP010000158.1 GCA_022865725.1 Methyloceanibacter sp.
TCAAAGCGACGCAGAAGATCACCAAGGCCATGCAGATGGTGGCCGCGGCGAAGCTTAGGCGCGCGCAGACGGCGGCCGAGGCCGCGCGGCCTTACGCCACCCGCATGGAAGCGGTGCTCGCCAATCTCGCCACCGCGCTCGCAGGGCGCGAGGGCGGCCCGGCGCTGATGGTCGGAACGGGCAAGGATCAGGTCCACCTGCTCGTGGTCTGCAGCGCCGAGCGCGGCCTGTGCGGCGCCTTCAATTCGTCCATCGTGCGCTTGGCGCGCGAGCACATCAATGGGCTCCTCGCCGACGGCAAGCAGGTGAAGATCCTCTGCGTCGGCAGGAAGGGCTATGACCAGTTAAAGCGGCTTTACGCGCCGCTCATCATCGAGGTCATCGAGTTCAGGGGCGTTCGCCAGCTCAATTTCGAGCATGCCGAGAAGGCCGCCGGCAAGGTCATTGCCCTGTTCGCCGAGGGCGCCTTCGACGTCGCCACGCTGTTCTTCTCCCGCTACCGCTCCGTGATCAGCCAGATCCCGACGGCGCAGCAGATCATCCCGGCCACAGTCCCGGCAGAGACGCCGTCGCAGGAGGCCGCTCTCGGCGGCGCCGTCTATGAATACGAGCCCGACGAGGCCGAGATCCTAACCGAGCTTCTGCCGCTCAACATCACCGTGCAGATCTTCAAGGCGCTGCTGGAGAACGCGGCCTCCGAGCAGGGCGCGCGCATGAGCGCCATGGACAACGCCACCCGCAACGCCGGCGACATGATCGATCGCCTGACCATGAAATATAACCGCTCGCGTCAGGCCATGATCACCAAGGAGCTGATCGAGATCATCTCCGGCGCCGAAGCGCTTTAGTCATCGAGAGACCGTAAGGAAATTTTGCCATGGCAAAGAAATCCCCCGTGATTGCAGAGACCAAGAAGCAAGAGAAGAAGATTGCGGCCGGCGGAGGCGCCAAGGGCCAAGTACGCCAGGTCATGGGCGCCGTCGTCGACGTGCAGTTTAGCGATCAGCTCCCGGAAATCCTCAACGCGCTGCAGACCGACAATCACGGCAACCGCCTCATCCTCGAGGTCGCCCAGCATCTCGGCGAGAACACCGTGCGCACCATCGCCATGGACTCGACGGAGGGCCTGGTGCGCGGCCAGGAGGTGGTCGATACCGGCGAGCCTATCGCCGTGCCGGTCGGCGTTGAGACCTTGGGCCGCATCATGAACGTGGTGGGCGAGGCGGTTGACGAGGCGGGCCCGATCAAGACCGCGGAGAAGCGGCCGATCCACGCGCCCGCTCCGGCCTATGTAGACCAATCGACCGAGGCCGAGATCCTCGTCACCGGCATCTAGGTCGTGGACCTGCTCGCGCCTTACGCCAAAGGCGGCAAGGTCGGCTTGTTCGGTGGCGCGGGCGTCGGCAAGACCGTGCTGATCCAGGAGCTGATCAACAACGTCGCCAAGGCGCATGGCGGCTTCTCGGTGTTCGCCGGCGTCGGCGAGCGCACCCGCGAGGGCAACGACCTCTATCACGAGTTCATCGACTCCGGCGTGAACAAGGACCCGAAGAAGAACAACGGCTCGACGGCCGGCTCCAAATGCGCGCTGGTGTACGGCCAGATGAACGAGCCGCCAGGCGCCCGCGCCCGCGTCGGGCTATCGGGGCTGACCGTCGCCGAGTATTTCCGCGACCAGGGCCAGGACGTGCTGTTCTTCGTGGACAATATTTTCCGCTTCACACAAGCTGGGTCCGAGGTGTCGGCCCTACTCGGGCGCATCCCCTCGGCCGTGGGCTATCAGCCGACGCTCGCCACCGACATGGGCGCGCTGCA
>JALHTP010000159.1 GCA_022865725.1 Methyloceanibacter sp.
ACTAGGCCGCCGCCTACAGGCGGGCGGCTCTGGCGCCGCCCTGGTGCCGGCGTGGCCGGCGTAGTGCGGGCCATAGGGTCGGGAACGGGCGCTGGCGCCGGCGCTGGCGTAGGCGCGGGCTCAGGCTCGACGCCCTGTTTGGCGTTCTCGCAGTTGATGCAGACGGGCGTGTCGCCACTCTCGAAGTCCATCTCGGCGCCGCACTTCGGGCAAGTACGCTCGTTATCCTCGAATGGAGCCGCCGGCTCTTGGGACTCAGACGGCGGGGCGGGACTTGAACCCGCGACCTCCGGCTCAACGCCAGGGCTGGCCGCTGGTAGCGGCGCAGGTGGCCTGGCGTTCCGGTGCTCTGTCACTGAGCTACCCGCCGCCTCTTGCTCCCGTTCGGGTTCTACTAGCTCGCCCTCGATAGCGTCGCCGTTGGGCATGGTGTCGGGGTCAAGCGGCGCGCCGACCTCGGGGTCGTAGGTGGGTAGGGCTACGGACGCCATTAGCGAAAGGGCGCGGGCTTCCGCGCGCTTCATCGCCATCATCGCCGGCTGCGTGAGGACGGGGCGGACCTTGGCGGCCGGATCGCGGGCTAGGTCGAATAGGCTATCGGGATCGTGCATGGCCCTGGCCGCCTCGACCTCGTCGTCGCTCAGGCCGAGCTTCGTTTGCTCGCCGTCGCTTGTCCAGGTGCGGCCGCCCTGACCCACGCCGCTCTTATCCTTGCTCGGCCAACGCTCGGCCTCGCGGACTAGGCCGTATTGGATCGACGGGATGGGCGTCGACTTCCGCCATAGCTTGCACATCGCCAGCACGTCGCCCTTCCGCGTGGCGCCCATGGCGATCCGCGTCGGCTCGTCGGTTACCATCGAGGGCTGGATCGCGGCAAAGTCGGGGTTCCGCATGGCTAGCCGGCGCCGGCCGTCGATGGTAACGTAAAGCCGGCCCTCGATGATCATTAGCTCGCCGGCTAGCGGGTGGAGCCCCAGGCTGATCGCCACCGCCGCGAAGGCGTTGACCTTGTTGGGCGCGATGGTATCCTCGGATCGGAGCGTCAGGGTGAAATAGCTAGCCATGATCTCCCTACGCTCGGGCGTTGCCACCATCGGCAACATTCCTACGTTCGCGTCTTCGTCGGACATGTGGATCTCCTTCCCTTTACCACAGACTCGCTTCTGTACGCGCGGGCTCCGGCTGGTCGCAGCCGGAGGGCCGCACACCTAGCGCCGGAAGCCAGCCGCAAAGGTCATGCCGGCCCCAGGCGTGGTAACGCAATAGGAGATAGGTAACGCGCTGAGCTTGGTGGGGGGGCATGGCGGGCATCGGCCCGCCGCGCTGCAACCGCGCTAGGATGAAGGCTTCGGACGGGCGCGCCGCTAGCACCTGGCCGGCGTGGGCGGGGTCGCTACCGCAAGCCAATCCATCGTCGCGCAGAACGAGGCGGCTACCGCATATGGCGCATCGGTAGCGCGGCTCTCCGCTCCTATAGGTCGATGTGGCTAGGATCGCGCGCCGGCGCTCGTAGTCTAGGATCGGTCGGCACCCCCTCTATAGATCGGCCCGATGATAGCCGATACGGCTAGCGCATGTCAAGGGCCGTGGGGGCTTTCTACCGACGATCTCGCCGGCTAAACATGTGGCCGCAGTTGCACTTGGCGCGGGGCATTCGGAGAAGGCGCGGGGCGTCGGAGTCGTCCACTTCGATGTCTTCCCTGGGCCGGCAGTCGTAGGCGCGGCCGGTTACCGGCCCGTTGATCGTGCGAGTTCTTCTGCCTCGGTAGTGGAGCCACATGCTAGACCGGAAGGCTACTCACCAGGCGCAGGTACTTCATCGTCATGTATGCCTTTTCAGCTAGGGCGGGATCGCCGGACATGATCCAGCCTGCTAGCTGTACTAGCAGGGCCAGGCGCGCAATATCGTCAGGCATAGCGACCTCCAAGAGGCTCCGGTTGAACATGTCTAGGTCAACGTAGACGCCGGCGATCTCCGTGCCGCCGTTGAACTGCTCACCTACTAGCTGGTCGAGCGTCCAGCCGCCATAGGGTAGGCCGGCGAAGTCGATGTCGGGGTCTTCGTCCCATAGCGCGTTAATCAGCAGGCAGTCGGTAAACGTCGTCGGGTTGTGCATCAGGTCGACCCAGGCGTGGTAGCTGGTGTAGATCGCGCGGCGCTTCTCGCCATACTCCGGCGTCGCTAGCGCCTCGACGGCGTCGCGCACCGCCATGCCGGCAATCGCCGGTAGCTCCACGTCGACCACGACCAGGACCAGGGCTTGCCAGAGATCGTCCGGTACGCCGGCGCGGCCCTGCTCGAGGTGCCAGCGCCCGCCACGGCCGGCTGCCAGCGAAATGTAGGCTAGCGGTATCAGGCCGGCCGCCACGGCGATCTGTAGGTTCTCGATGCGGTTAGGCGGCTGCTCGGCGCCCGTCCATAGACATTGCCACCACACTAGCTCGCCGGCGGCGCGCAGGTCCTCCGCCGCCTGGGGTGTCAGGCACGTATAGCTGCCGTCGACGCCTGGAATCCAGTCAGGCTTTAGGGGCATTAGACGCCTCCGGTAGATGGCCTCGGGGCAAAGTATAGCACCGCACTTTGCCGCCGGCCTCGACGAAGAAGTCGGCGGCTAGGTGGGCCATTTCTTCCTGGTCGAAGTCGCGGCAGCTAAAGACGTGAACGGCGCCGTAGGGCTCCGGCGCGCTTTTCATTAGGTGGACGGCGATATGGGATTCGGCGATCAACTGTAGGAGCATGATGTTGCCGTCGTAGTCACCGCCGACCTGGTGGATCGGGCTCAGATGGCAAAGCTCGACGGCCTCGTTAATGAAGGCTTGGGCGCGCGTTAGCGTCCACCGCTCGGCGGCTACGGCCGGCGTAGCCTGGAAGTCGAGCGCCAGAAACACGGCGCCGGCCCCTAGTCGTCGGTCTTGTGGCGGGATGGGTCGGTCAGGTCGAAGTGGGAACCCCGAAGACCTGGCGGGCACTTCTCGCCCTTCGTACACGTCGACTGCTTATGGGTGCTGCTGTTGGTGTACTGGCCCGACACCTGGACGATCTGGCCCGAGACGAGGCGCTGCGCCTCAAAGCGCGGCTTACGGCGCCGCCCGATAAACTCCCCTAGTCCGCTCATACGGGACTCCAATCTGCCGGCAAGACGCCGGCGTCGCATCAGCCACTCCCGTTGATCTTCTTGACCCCGTTCGCAATACCCTTCCCCAGCACAGGAGCGCCGAGAAGGGTACCGCCGAGCGTGGCTAGAATGGCGACAACCTCCGGCGGGACGGGATGCTCTAGTACCATGCAGATCGTTACTCCCGTAGAGAGCATGGTGGCTATGAAGGCTACCACTATAATCGCTATCATCTTCTCTGTCAATCGCGCGTCCCTCCGTCGAGAGTGGGTCTACTGTCCTAATGGTCGACCTATCGCACCGGCAGGCCCACGCGGAGCCGGCGGAGCCCTAGCCGGCGTTCCAGCCGGCAGTCGCCAGGTTCACATCCTATCAGTCGGGCGATGTCTTCGGCTAGGAGTCCGCCGTAGTCGCGCATCAGGATCACGGCGCGCTCGCTAGCCGGTAGGTGGTCTAAGGCCCCCTCTAGATCAAGGCGGGCCTCGGTGGAGTCCGACACTACGGCCTGGACGGTTACGGTATCAAGGGAGACCTCGACCGGTCTCGCTTTCCCGCGCCGGCTACGGCGCCCATGTCGCCGGCGGAGATCTACCGCGCAGCCGTAGAGCCTGGGCCAGAGTAGGGTCGTGAATTTGGAGTGCCGGCGGGGGTCGAAACGGCCCGCGCAGTCCGCCGCGACCGCCATTAGCTCGGCCTTCACGTCGTCGGCGTCCAGGTACCCGACTCCGCCGTGAATCCCGACGCGATGGGCGGCGGCCTCGATCATGCCTTGGACCTCGGGCGCTTGAAGGATGGTGGCGACGGGGTCGGGCGCGTTCATGGCGCAATCTTATCGCGCTAGGCGGCCCGTAGCAAGAGACGCCCCATATTAGTGCTCCCAGCGCGGTATCACAAGACATATCCATAGCACAATGTCTGTGCCGGACATGGGGGCATTAACCAGGTGCCGCCATAGCTCACACAGGCGCCCACTTTACCATTATTCCCAGCTACAATTCCCGCGTCTCCCGAATCGCAGTAGTCGTCAAAGTTGACATCTCCCTGGATATTAAGGCCGAAATTAACCGTGGTCGTTACCCCCTCAGTAAAGACCACGTCCTCCACCAAGAGACTCAAACTACTGTCGCTCTTGATTCCAACATCGTAGGTACCAGGAACGATGGCGTAGATAGTAAAAACTCCAGCAACAACTACACGATGGCCGTTGTAGTCAGCCTTGATTTCATTAGCCAGGGTTATCGCTGTAGCCAAGCCAGAAGCATTGGGACTGGTTGTCTCGTTTCGGTTATCCGAATATGGATGAATAGTCGCCTGCAACCTATGGGCATTATAGTCCGCCTTTATCTCATTCGCCAACGTTACTGCGGTGGCCTCACTTGAGGAGTCCGCCGAGGTTATTACGTTTACTATGTCTGCGTTGCTGTGAAAGGTCGTAGATGCTATGTGGGCGTTGTAGTCGGCCTTTATCTCATTGAGTAAGGTATTCAGCGTGGTCTGGTCAGTTGCCGTGCCAGAGGTCACCACATTGGTCGTGTCGTTTGTCAGATGAGCCGTCGCACTAGCGGTAGGGGAGCAGGAACGTGCCACCTCTGTATGCGTATTAGGCGTGAAAAACCTCACGACCAAATTACTCTTTGCGACCACCGATGGTGCAGAGGGGCCGATATAGCCTACTAGCGTCGCTGACATATCAATCTCCTCATGTCTTGGTCACCGTCAGAATACAGGTGCAGATGCTTAGACCGCTTCCCGCCGAGTTCACGTAGAAGGCCAGAGCGTCCCCGTCGGCAATGGCGACCACATCAGGCAGGGTCGCGTTCACGTACCTGTTGGTGTTCGTGATCGTGGGGATGTTCGCCTGGGTTGTGTAGAGAGTCGTGCCTTGACCGTCCGTGGCCTTGTCAGCGGCGGCAATCTTGTGGATATCTACCGTGAGGCTGGTAGCACCGCACGTCTCATTCGCGTCTAAGATGGCTTCGACCTTCGTAACCGTGCAGTTGAAGGGGATAATCTGCGTCAATTTCGGTACGGTTGCGCTCGCTACGCCAGCTATGGGGATGACAGCGATTATCGCCGTCGTGCCGCCGCCGCCAGTAGGGTAGGCCCCGATCTGGAAGGTGGCTTCGCCGTCCGCGCAGGAACCCGATATCCAGACGCCGGTCTCCTCTTGCAGGTTGATACCGGCCCCAAAGCATAGCGGTTCGCCGTTCGCCGCGAAGTCCACGCCGGAGATCGATGTGGGTATGTCTGGGGGATAGACCCCGACTTCATAGACCGCCTCGCCGGCGACGAATGAGCCGGATATCCAGACGCCAGCGCCTTCTTCGAAGTCTACGGCATTACCGAAACCGAGCCAGGCGTCCTTAGCCGACCAGTCGACGCCGGAGATCGACGTAGGCGCGGCCTCGGCATAGGCCCCGATCTTATAGGTGGCCTCGGCGCCCGCGCAGCTACCCGATATCCAGATACCAATGTCTTCTTGTAGGTCGAGACCGGCCCCGAAACACATGGGGTCGCCGTTTACCGCGAAGTCGACGCCGGACATTCCGCCGCCAGGACCTCCGGCGCAGCCAGGGTAGACGCCGATCTCGTACGTTGGCCGGCCGGCGACTAGGCTCCCGCTGATCCAGATGCAGTTACCGGCCTCGAAATCGACCTCGAGGGCCGCGCCGATTAGCTCTCCCTCGTCGTACCAGTTGACCGTGCCGCTAGCGCCGCCGCCCATCGAGTAGGCGCCGATGGTATAGTAGGCGCGATCAACGACGAAGGTGCCAGAGATCCAGACGCCGGCGCCGGCGATGAGGTCTACCTTCCTACCGGCCCCGAGAAGGTTCCCGTTATACCACCAGTAGACCGGCACGTTGGCGGCGGGGATGATGCCGCTGATGGCGTCGGCGCGGATGGCATCGCCGGCGGAAAAGGCCTCGACGCGCCGTTTGAGCGCGCGGATTTCGATGTCGATCTCTACTAGGTGATCCTGAATGTCGCCAGCGGAATTGACCACTTGATCTACCCTCAGGGCCTTGGGATTATACAGAGGTTCCGGCTACCTACGGCGATGTGGGGGTAAGCATCTGTCAAGTTACCCCAAAGGCCGGCGGTACTAACCGGCGTGAGTTTATAGATGTCCTTTCCGGCTAGCGTTCCCTGAATGTCAAAATATAGAGTATCTAAGAGTGCCGAGTAGGCGACCCTGCCCTTCTGATTGATCAACTCGCCGGTATAGTCTTCAAGTTGCTGCGCCAGGGCGAGTTCCGAAAACGACCCCACGGAAGCTCCGGCATTAGATAGCCAAATGCGTTGCGGGTAAGGCGGGCCGCCTACCGTGCTGGCGTAAACGACGCCAACCTTGTTCCCCGAGGCATCGGCAAAGAGCCTATCGAGGTGCTTCAGAACATTAGCCCCAAGATCGAGGGCCAGGCCGGCCGTAAGCCCCCAATCGTCTGTTATGTAGACCTGCGAGAAGCAGACGCCCCACCAACCCGCGATCACGATCCGGCCGCTTGGCAGCATCAGGGCGTCGTAGTACATCCTGACACCCGACTGCCCCCTCGTGAGCGTCATGTTGGCATTTAGGGTCATGTTCACGCCGCGATCCGTGGTGTACCAAATGCCGGCGGGACTCGGCCCCAGGGTGGGGTAGTGGAATCCCCAGGCTATCCAGACGGCAATCTTATTCTGATCGGTCGGGTGCGGCATAATATACCAGCCGGCCACCTGCGCGTAGGGCTGCCAGCCCGTACCGCCGCCGCCCCAACCGATGGACTGGTGGCCGTGCCACGTATCGCCCTCATCCTCCGACCAGCATAGGTTCGTCCTGGTATATGCGCTGCTTTTTCCTGGCTCCGTGTCGTGGTAGAGGCACCAGATGCGCCCGCCAGCATCCAAGGCGTACTGGATCACGCCGCCGTTATCCACGAAGCCAGGATCGACAGCGGCTCCCCAGGTGCCGCCGGCGTCCTTAGTTCGCGCGCCGGCGCCTAGCCCGTAGGCAGAGTCGCTGTCGTCATCGTTCGTTGCAAACCACAGTTGATCGGTCAGGCACCAGATGCGCGGCGATTCACCCAGGGCGGCCGTGATGCCCGCCACAGCCCCAGGGGTAGACCAGGCGGCGGTGCCATGGCCTATTAAGGTACTGATTTCGCGCGGATCAGCGTCTATGCCCATGGCCGCCAATCTCTCGTCGTAGAATGGCGTCCCTGGCGCTCCGAAGGCGATCATCTTCGCCTTCGCCAGCGCCGGCGCGGCGGGGAAGCCCGTAGCCGGCCGGACTAGCGCCACCGTGCCGAAGCGATCCCATGTCTTGTAGATGAAGCCGGCGGCGCTGCCGGTTATGGCCTCGGCTGCGACTATGTAGGACTGGTCGATGTTCTCCCACCAGGCGAGGCTCCAACAGTAGTTTCCCTTGTTGGTGCCGAAGGTGGCCGGCGCCAGCGAGATCGTCCCGACGCCGGCGGCGACGTCCATCCGGTAGGTCGCGCTATCATCAAACCCGAGGACGTAGTGGCCCACGGTCAGGTCGGGGCTAATCCACTTCCCGCGAGTCTTGGCTAGGGCTCCGGCGTCGCCGACCGCCCGCTTCCAATCGGTCCCGTCGCCCAGGCCACCTGACGCGCTGGTGTAGACGGGTGGCGTATGCGTTGGGCTATTGAGGATGATTGCCAGAACGTCCCCACCGGTAGCCGCCTCGGCGACGTAGAGGTCGGTTGGGTAACCGCTAATCGCTAAGTCGGCCTCTAGCTCGCCGCCGGTTAGGTCGGCGCCTACCCAGGAGTGGCCGCCGACAACTGCATCCCAACAGATTAGCGGCCAGCCCGTTCCGGTGCCGCCGTATATCCATAGGCCGCCTGCTCCTGGCGTTGCGATCCGCGATAGCCGGATGTTGGCCAGGCCGAAGATGGCCGCGAGGTCCTCGTAGAGCGCCCAGGTTAGGCCGTCGTTCGTTGACCAGTAGACCTTCCCGTTGCGCGTTATAGCCCACACCCGCGTCGTAACGAGGATGTCCCACCACAGATGCTCGATGGGGCTCCCAAGCGCGGCCTGGACGAGCGTCGGCGCTGTCAGGCAGAAGTCCGTAGTCCGATAGATGCAGCCGTCCGCCGTCCCGAAGACGCCGACGCCGAAGGTTATGCCATCCGCCAGCTTAGCCGACGTGCTGATCACCGACTTGCCGGCGATGGGCTGGTCATACCAGTTAATCCCGCCGTCCGGCGTGGCGCTGGCTGCCGTATCGAAGGCAACGAAGATCGCCGGAATCCAGATGTCCGGTTCCGTAGACTCGTAGGGGATGCTTAGCATTAGGTCGTCGGTGTTGCCGTCGTTATCCTCAACCGTCAAGGTCACTTCCCATGGCGGCACGATACCGGTCGGGTCGGCCCGCGTCGTGAAGGTTTCCCCGCAGCCGGACGCCCTCATCGGCGTCTGGTTGTCTGACCAGCACCAGCCAACGATGGTGCCGTCAGGGTCGATGCTCGGGCTACCGTCGAGGGTAACGATATCCCAGGGGCGGTCGCCCATGATCTCCTGCTCGATGGAGTAAAGGAAGTTGGCGAACGGCGAGATGTTGATCTGCCCGCCGGCTTGCGGCCCACCGAGAAGCGACAGGCTAGTCGAATAGTGACCCGCCGATAGCGTCGTCGTTAGGGCCTCTACGAACCAGCGGCCGGTTACGGCGGAGTAGGACGGGTCTTCGATCCCTACGGTTAGGCCGGTCTGGACTTGGGGGTCGCCGTCAATCTCTACGTCGACCTGCGTTAGTAGCCGGTTCTTTACGCCGACGCGCCGGCCGGCCTCAGGTCCAGCTACCACGGCGTCGTCGATGATCTCATTACTGTAAAGCTCGTCGTTATAGGCCTGGCTCCCGTCGGGGTTCAGGACCCACAGGCTCGGTGCGAAGGCGTGCTCCTCTAGGGTAACGCTGGACTCGCTACCGTCAGGGTTGGTGTTGGTGAGAACGGCGCCGCGAACCCAAACCTGATTCTTGACCTCGCGCGCCCTTCGTACCTGCCCGCAGCGGCGGAGCCTCGGCCGGCCAGCCACTATGCCGGCCGGATAGCCCTCGGCTATGCCGGTCAGCGTCATGGAGAAGTATGTCCGCCAGGCCGAGAGGGCGGGGATTGGGTCTTTGGGCTCGACCTTGATAACGCCGGTCGGCGTCTCATACCAGCGGCCGCCGTTGACCTCGGCTAACTTCGTGATCGCTTCTCCGTAGGTTTGGAAGGATAGCGTCTGCGGGACTACGGCGCCGGCCGTCCAGTCGGGCATGTTGACGCTATAGGCTAGCGCGCCGGAGAGGGCTAGCAGGTCCTCGATTAGCTCGGGAACCGTCCGCGAGCCGTCAACCGTAACGATCACCTTATGGTAGGCGTTATCGAGGCAGGCTGACATGCCCTGGCACTCAATCGTAATGCCGCTAGCATCGGAATTGTCGGGGTGTAGGACGGTGCCGGTAAAGACGCGCTGGCGGGCCGCGCCGACGAAGCCCTCCTCGATTTCGACGCTAGCGTTAAAGATGACGCTGGCCGGCAACGAGCCCCGAATGCGGATCGAGGCATTAGGAACCTTCTGCACGGCGAAGGAGTAGCTGACCGACGCGACGTTTAGGACAACGCCGCCGATTGTGACTCGGTAGTCGGCGGCCTTCCTGTCGACGTTCAGGTAGAGGTTAGCTAGAGTCATCGCGCTATGAAGCTGAGTCGGACGCGGCGGGAAGCCGACGCCGTTCCGTAGCTTCCGGTTACGGCCTCAACGATCTCGCAGCCCTCTAGGAACGCCGACTGAACGACCGGCACGGCTTCCCAATCGGTGAGGTTGGCCACGGTATTGATTAGGACTTCGAGGAGCGCCAGCCGCGCCGGCGTCAAGTACATCTCGATTACTCGCCGGCGGCTACCGATCCCCATCGTTACGATGCTCTCGGCCGCTGCCCCGAGCGGCAGGACGATGTCGGCGGTCGCCTTGGGCCGGCCCCAACCGGTATCGGTTACGGGTTCCTCGTCGGCCGTGAAAGTGACGGCTCCGTAGGCGGCCATTTAACCGATCCCCCCTCTCAGCGGCGCGCCGGCAAGGTAGGCCCGCCGCGCTGCGTCGTTAAAGGCGACATCGACCTCGGCGTGGATCAGCCGGCGCATCCCTTCGAGGTCGTAGCCGGTCATGCTCAGCGGCATGTTGAAGTTGAAGATCGGCGCAGGACCTGGCTCCGTGATATGCTCGCCGCCGTGGACGATGGACAGGACGGGCGCGCCCATCGGCCCAGGTACGATCCCGCCGCCGCCGAAGTCCAGCAGAGGGATCGGGTTATCCGGTATGTTGAAGCCGATCCACCGGCCCACAATCGACACGCCGAGCTTGTCGGGGATGATCGCGTTAATCGCCCGAATGCCGGCGTTGATCGCGGTCTTGAACACTTCCTTAAGGACGCCGGCGAGGTCGCCAAGCGCTTCCGGCACCGCCTTTAGGCCGGCCATGATACCGTCAAAGATGGCCCCGCCTAGGTCGGCGCCGGCGCCGAGTAGGTCGCCGACGAATCCGATTAGCCGGCCTGGAAGTCCAGCGATCCCCGAGACGAGATCGTTCAGGGCGCCGCCGGTTAGCTCATTTACCCGCTGCCAACCGGTCTGGAAGCCGCTCCATAGCTCGCCCATGAGCGCGCCGACCGCTTCGCCGACCGGCGTATCGCGGATCGCCCCGAGTACGTCGCCAAGGGCTCCGGCCACGATCCCGATAAGTCCGCCGGCACCCTCGAGCGCGGCGCGGGCCAGGCCTGGGATCGCCCCGAGCGCGTCGCCGAACCAACCTGGGATCGCGGCCACCAGGCCAGGTATAGCCACAAGACCCTCCGCGATCCAGCCAGGTATCGACCTAGCGAACCTTTGGATGGCCCCGCCGGCGTCGGCTAGTAGGCCAGGGATCGCCTTAAGGGCGTTCCAGAATAGGCCTGGGATCTCCTTAACGGCGGCGACTATCCAGCCAGGGATGGACTCGGCGAAGTCGCGGATGGCCCCGCCGGCGGTCTGTAGACCCTTACCGATAGCGCCGGCGATCCTACCCCACGGTATGCCTGCCAGGGTCGCCAGGACGGCCCCGCCCACGCCCTTAAGGGCTCCGCCTATCGCCTTCGCCACCACCGGCCCCGCCGCCTTTAGGCCCTCAGCAAGCTTCTGAATTATCAGGATCGGGATACCGAGAAGGGCGAAGACGACGGCGGCGGCGATCATGCCGGCTAGCTGGCCTGCCCATCCAGGCAGGGACTTAGCGAAGGCCGGCAGGGCGTCGGTAAAGAACTTCGGGAACGGGCCGGTAAAGAAGGCCATCAGTTTTTCGCGGAAGATTATTGCTAAGGCCGCCACGATTAGTACCACAACGATGATGGCAAGGGCGATCCAGCCCGCTACCGGAATGGCCGCCAAAAAGGCGGCGACCCCCGCGAAGGCCGTAGAAAAGGCCGTCCCAAAGGTCGCCGTCAGGCCGGATATGAAGGCGCTACCCCCAACGGCGGCGCCAATACCCGCCAGGACTCCACTAGCGAAAAGCCCGATTGCTTTGAGGACTTCCGGCGACCCCCCTAGGCCACCGAGGATATTCGCCATTAGGGCGGCAAACCAGCCCTCCGCCTTTTCGCCCGCATCCGCCGGCGGCGTTACCTCGACGCTCTGCGTGACCGTTCCGGTGATTGGGTTCAGCTTGTCGATGATCTTGGCGCCCGTGCGCCTCACCATCTGCTCGACCTCGCCGAAGACCCACGGTAGAGACCGGATGATCTCGGCGCCGGTACTCACGACGTTCTGCGTAATGGTGATCGCCTTACTGACCAGGCCGGCGGCGGCGGTTACAAAGTCCTTAATAGCGCCGACTGCTACCCCTAGCTCGCGGATGGGGAAGGTCAGGAATTGCAGGGCGACCTTGCCGATGGCTAGGGCGAAACTTAGAACGGTGCTGACCACCATGGCCGCTATGACTAGGCCGATGGCATCGGCTACCAGCGGGACTACCCGCTTCAAAGTATCGAAGTGGTCGCCCATCGACTTCCCATCGGGTAGGAAGCCGGCAACCTTCCGGCCCCAATCGACCAGTTTGTCGGCGGCCTTAAGGAGCCACTCGGCGATATCCTTTAGGCTTAGGACGGTCTCGCCAATCAGGTAGGCTAGCAATTTGAGCGGTGCCGGCAAGTCCGCTAGGTAGTCATTCAGGGCATCGCCGGTTTTGAGCGTCGCCAGGATGTAGCGCCCGAGCGTCCCAAATGTCTTGCCGAGCCAGGTAACGGCCTTCCCGAGCCCTTCTCGGATGGCCGGCTGCATGGTCACTAGCCACTTAAGCGCCTTGGTCAAGACGGGGATTAACGCCATGCCGATCACGAGCTTGACCCCACCGACGGCCTCTTTGAGGGTGCGCTGCGCTAGGGTGTACTCCTTGATCTTGTCGGCATTTTCGGCCGACAGGACGAGCCCTAGTTTGTTGGCTTCGTCCGCTAGCTCCGCCATGCCCTGTGAACCCAGGTTTAGTAGCGGGATCATGTCCTTACCCGACCGGCCGAACAATTGCATGGCTAGGCCGGTCTTCTCGACGCCGTCAGGCATCTTGGCGAAGGCGTCAGAGATCTCGGGGATGAGGTCGCCCATCGGGCGAAGGTTGCCCTCCGCGTCGGTAGCCTGAATCCCGATGTCGGCCAGGATCGCGGCCGTCGACTTGCCGCCGGTCGTAACGCCGGTCTCCTCGTCGCTAACGCCCTTCAATTTCTTGGCTAGGATGCCCAGGCTGGCGCTAGCGGAGTCGGAGTCAAGCCCGACGTGCCGGAAGGCGTACAGCATTTCCGAGGACTTTTCCGCCGTCATGCCCGTTTCGCGGGCCAACTTGCGGACCTCGCCGGCGTATTCCTCGGTGTAGTTAACGGCGTCCTTGATCGTCTTGACGGAGAAGATACCGAGCACGGCAGCGCCGGCGATAGCAGCAGCGGCAGCTATCCCCTTCATGACCCCCGAGGATTTCTGCCCGAACTGCTCGACCTTCTGGCCGCCCTGGGTTACGGCGTTATCGACGCCGGTAAAGAACTTCTGCGGGTCGAGCCCTAGCTCGACAAAGATGCTCTCTACCGCGCCGCCCATCCCAAAAGCCACGTGCTATCCTTTCGGGGCTCGCGCAAGAGTTTCCGCCGGAGCTCCGCCGGCCTCAACGGCCGGCGCGGGCGCCGTGCCGCCTAGGCCCATCATTCCCATGAGCTTGCTTGCCGTCGCCACCAGGCCGCTAAAGTCGATGGCCTTGCCGGCGACGATGATCGCTTCGAGCGTTTCCGGTAGGGGCGCGCCGGCTAGCTCGTCGTAGTCGATCCCCGTCAACAGTTGCCCTAGCCGGAGAATGTCCGCCGCCTTTAGCTGCGGCAGGATCGCCATGGCCACCTCCATGCCGATCTCCGTGTAGCTCCGGCCTTCCTTCCCCTCTGCCTGGGCGGCGGCGATCTCCTGAATCGCCGGCCGGAGCGTTACCAGGAACGGGATCAACATCTCGGCCGCTTGGAGCCCACGGTCGGCGCTTAGGGGCGGGATGGCGTGTTCCTTCCCGCCGAGACTGATAGTTACCGCTTCCCCTGTTGACACCTTGCTACTCCCTTCGCTTAGGCTTCAATCCTTCCAACCTTACCCCGATACCCTGGGGCATCATCCGCGCTGGCATCGGCCGGCTAACGCCGGCGGGCGGCTTTCTTTCGACTGGCGGCCAGCGGAGCGGCGGGAAGGCGATGTGTTTCCCGCGCTTATCCGTAGGGCCGGCGATGTTCCACCTAAACTCGCGCTCCTCATGCTCCATCACCACCGCTTCCTGCAAATAGCAGATGGCTTCCTCTGGCCCTAGCCCTAGAATATGGTCGACAGGCCAGCCGTAGGCGCGCGCTAGACGTGAAACGATAGAGGCTAGCGTCCGGTTGGGGTAGTCCTCGGGCGCCGCGCGGTGCCGGCGGGGAGTCATTGCCTGTAGCATGGCTAGCGTCCCTCGGAAGGTATTGAGGAAGCGGATCGCATCGAAGGCGACGACTAGCTCGGCTAGTGTGGGCTGCGGATCGAGGTCGGCGAATACTACGTCGGCGGCGCGCTCCACGTAGCGGCGCATGGCCGCCGGTGCGCCGGCCTTCTTAGCGAAGTCGGCGAGGATGGTTTCAAGGGTGTAGTGCTCGCCTAGGCGGGCGCGCAGGATAGCGTAAGGGCGGCCGCCCAGGGTTACCTGGACGGCCGCTCGCTTTAGCTCTAAGGCCTCGATGTAGTCGACGGGCGCGGGTTCGACCATCCTACATTGGCGCGCCGTTACAGGGCGCTAGGGTCCCACCTTACCGCCGTGTAGAATCGCTGCGCGGTCGGCTTGCTGGTATCGGCTAGCACTAGCGCCTTGATCGGCGTGTTCCAGACGTCGCCGTAGGGCATCGCCAACGGCGAGGCTTCGGTGAACTGCACCTTGTGGAAGGTCAGGCTGATGAAGTCGCCGATGTCCTCGTCGTAGACGCGGCTCAGGTAGAGGTGGTAGTAGTCCTGCTGCGGCAGGTTGCCTACTCCCATCTTCTCGGTCTCCTCGGCGACGTTATGGACGACAGGGCCGCCGCCGATCAAGTGGCGTAGGGTTTCCAGCGGGAATAGGCCCTTAAGCGTGAAGGCTAGCTCTAGGCTATCCCGCCGCTGCATGGTGGCGACGACACCGGCCGACGCGCACCTGACCTCCGTCGAAGTGCGGTTGTCCGTGAGGGTGGCGTCGTCGTAACAGGGAATCTCGTTGTAGGGATACTGCGCGCTACCCGAGATCCCCCAATAGAAGCCGTCGCTATCGGGACTAAAGGCTTCGGGGGCGTCCGAGTCCTGGAACCACATGTTCGGCCCGCCCTCGACATAGACGCTCTCGGCGGGGATGTTCGGGCCGACAGGCGAAGATGTGCCTGATGGTAGCGTTGGCATGTAACGACCTCCTCAGTATCGGGCGCGGGCGCGGCGCCGGTTTGTTCATCCTAATGGTCGACCCATCGGCGACCCACGTTTTAGACCTCGAAAACGGTAGTGGCGAAGACGACTTCGCCGCGCCAGATGTCGTTGTCGCGGTAGGGGAAATGGGTCTCGATGGGCCGCATGACCTGGCTGCTCATGCCGGCGCCGACTAGGTGCTTCTGCTGGATCGCGTTCTGTACTAGCCCGAGAAGTGCGGCGGCTTCGGCGCTAGAGTCGACCTTGCTATAGACGATGATGGAGCCGGTTACCCCCTGGCGTTGCTCCGAGCAGTTCCCGTTACCGGTCGGCCGCATGTCGGTGATATCGACGCGGACGGCCGGATATTCGAAGTCCGTCCCGCGCCAGTCGGCCTCTTTGATCCGCGCAGGATCGGCGGCTAGGCTGGCTACCAGCGGGGCGTCCGCCTTAAGTAGCGCGATGATGGCAGCCTGGACTACGTCCGGTGATATCATCCCTAATACGTCTTCGCGCGTTGGAGCGCGTCCTTGATACTCGCCCTGATCACGTTCATGGCCGCCGACCTCTCGGTCTCTAGCGCCGGCTTCAACCAGGGCATCTTGGCGCCCTTAGCAGCCGATATCCGGCCGAGCTTCCGCCGGCTGACGTAGGGCTCCTCCTCGCTATATTTGGCGTAGTCGACGTTCGGCCCTATGCGAACGATGATCCTGGTGCCGGTCTTGCGGGGCTCCGAGACGTTGACGCCGCGCATCATCCGGCCGGACAATACCGGCGCGTTCGTCTGTGCGCGTCCGCGCACCAGGAGCCCGCCCTTGCGTAGTCCCAGGCCGAAGCCGGCCTCGATGGTTTGGGCCTTCGCCCGCAGGTTATGAGTCCGCCTGACAGCCACGTCTACTCCTCACGGTTAGCGTAGTCGGTATGGACGGCCGATAGCTGAATGTGGGATCGGGGATGGCCGACCGGTAGCGACGACCTCTGGACGGCGGTTACCCGTAGGCGCTGTTTCGCCCATGGCCCCGACCGCGGGATCACGATGTCTTCGCTCCGCACGTCGGGGTACCGGTCGGGGTAGAGGATGATCTCCATGCTGCGCGCGGTCTCGATGGCCTGTAGCCGGAACTCGAGGGGGACGCGGTCGTTGGCTATGCGGGCGCCCACGCCGGCGTAGCGGATCGCGTCCGACCGGACGGCCCCGCCGCCGGTATCGTCGGCGGCCTCAGCCTGGGCGTAGATGTCAACGATGACGTTGATCCCCTGCATCGGCGATTACATGCTTTCCGTGTATCCGTGGTTTAGCCGATCACAGACGGTCGGCCCCGCAGACCGGCCATCCGGCGAACCTTGTACTTGCGGAGCTTTTGGTAGGCGTAGTTAGCTGCGGCCGACGTTCCGAGCGGCGTCTTGCTCTGTAGACCGCTCGACTCGCTGTAGTCCATCGACCGCCAGGAATTCACGAAGCCGGCGCCGACGTTAGCGCCGCCGCTGGCCCCTATGTCCTTCGCCTCTGCGGCCAGGACGGCTAGGGCCATCTTGACGCTGACGGGAATGTCTGCCGGCGTGTTCCAGATGCCCGCCACGTAACTAACGTCTACCCAGGCCGGCTTCCCGCAGCCCAGGCAGCCACAGCCGGCAGCGATGGCCCCGCCGGCTTCGCGGACTTCGACGATGCTCCGCTTTAGGTCGTAGGTCAGCACACAGGCGGCGATGTCGTCGGTGTCGCAGTCGCAGCTTCCGGTGTCATGGGCGACGATGACCGACGTTATGCTGCTCAGGTGGGTCTTCTCGAGCATCAGGTAGCGGAAATTAGTGTCGTAGTCGAGGAAGCCGCGCGGGAAGATGTGGCGCTCGTCGGCTATGGCGCCGGTCAGGATGTTGGTTGAAAGGTAGTCCTCGGCCCCTTCCCAGGCCGTCGCCCAAGCCATGTCCTCTTGGGCGGCGGTGCCGGTCGTGAAGCCGACGCTCTCGGCCCACGCCTGTAGCGAATGTAGGGTCGGGTCGTCGGGAACGCCCATGGCCTATCACTCCCTTCGCTCTAATGATCGACCTCAGAGCGGAAGGGGCTCTAGGCGTTCGGCTAGAGTAGGACGGGCTCGTCGTACTGGATCAGATGGCCGGCCCGCTGCTCTAGGATAACGGCGCCCTCTTGCACGTCGCGCCGGCTCAGGGCGATGGGCTCGGCCCCGCCGGCGGCCGACGCCGCCGGCTCGAAAGCGCATAGGAGCCCATTCCCGCGAAGCATCAGGCAATACTCGACGTCGGGATAGGGTCGGTTGCCGTAGGTGTCCGCCGCGAAGCCGCCCGCTGTGCGAAACGCCATGCGACGGGTCAGTAGGAAGTTGGCCGGTAACGCTTGGAGATCCGCCCTGGGGTAGACCTTCGGGTTGTCGGGATGCCAGCCGAAGAAACGGGCGTAGGGCCGGAGCCGCCAGCCGAAGACGTAGCCGGCGATTCGGATCACGCCGGCCTCGATGTCGGCGCCCACGGGTACCCCGAAGGTGATTAGCCCGCCGGCAGCGCCGATCTCCTCTCTCTCCATGGGCGCCGCTAGGGCGGCCCATGCGCCCTCGTCGAGGACCAAGTCGCCGTCGATGAATAGGATTAACGGCGCCGATCCGTGCATGGCCCCACGGTTGCGGGAATCCCAACGGCCACGGCCCGACCGATCCACGCGGACGCCGGCCTCACGCGCGGCAGCGGCTAGCTCCTGGTGGGTCTCCGCCATTTCGTCGATGATGGCGTCGGCCACTATGATCGTGGCGTCCGCCGGCAGTTGGGCCTTTAGCGCAGCCAGGCACTCGCCGATCCGCGAAGTGTCGACCTGGACGGTTACGACGGCGTCAACGGAGCCATAGATTGGGGGCGCCAGCGCGCCCATTGCCGGCCCGCTAATCCCCTGCTGGTTGCGGTTCCGCCGGCGCCGGCTTGGCCTTTTCTTGGACGATTTCATTCAGGGCCTCCTCTAGCACGTCTACCGCCCGATCCCACGTCCGCGACTCCGCCCACTCCCGCGCCCGCCGGACGCGGTCTTCGGTATCTCCGCCGAAGCGGACTTCGACTAGGGCCTCTGCGGCAAGGCGCGGCGAAGCGTAACGCCTCGTCTGGTTGCCGAAGGGGTCGATGTAGCTATACTCGGCGCGGACTAGCCAGCCGCGCCCGCCGCCTAGGTTCTCGGCTATGCCGCCGGTATCAGTCCCGACGCAGGGGAGCCCGCAGGCCATCGCTTCCATAAAGGGTAGCCCGAGCCCTTCCGCCTTGGGTAGTAGCATAAAGGCGTCGCCGGCCCAATAGACGTCGCGGAGCCCTTCCTCTCCTAGCCCGCCGGCGCGGTCGTGCTGCAAGAATATGGCCTCGTTAGCTACATCGAACCGCTCCGCCAGGTTCCATAGGTTATAGCCCACGTAGTCGGCCCGCCGCTTGGTGTTCAGCAGCAGGCAGGCGTCCGGCCACTCCGCGACGGGCGCCTGGATATCGAGTGGGTCGGCCGGCGGCCAATTCACGCTCTTGCCGGACACTAGGGCGATTGCCACCAGTAGGGCCGGTAGGTTCTTACGGTCGTGGTTATCGCCTACGGCGACGACTACCCACCGGTCGCTCACTCCGAGCTTTTCCCTGGTAGCCGCGCGCTCCTCGGGCGTCGGCGGGCGCCAGAACTCGCTATCGACGCCGATAGGAATATGGCGCGCCCGTAGGCCGGCCTCGACACATTCCGCCGTTCCCCACTCCGTCTCCACTAGGGCGGCGCCCATCCGGTCGATGACCTGCGTCCATTCGCTCGGGTGTAGTAGCGGGTCGCTTTCCAGCGGGAAGACGCCGGCGTAGGGGATGCCCAGGTCGGAGATCCGCTGCCAGATGACATGATGAGTGATATCGGCCATCCCCACGATCACGTCCGGCCGCCACGTAAGGGCGAGCCGCTGGACGTGGGGGAGCATGGTTTCGGGTTCCGCCGGTATCGCTGCCAGCGGTAGGTAGTGCTCCTGGTTCTTGTAGTTAAAGCCCAGGACGGCAACCTCATGGCCGCGCCGGCCGAGCCCGCTCCCCAGGCCTCGGATAACCGTTGTGTACCCGCTACCGTGTACGATGCTGAACTCGCCGAGAATTGCTACCCTCATGGTGGCCCCTCTCTACATAACGCCGGCCGGAAAAGTCGTCGGAAATTGCCGGCTAAAGCCATAGCCCATTAGCGCCGAAGATGCTACCCTTACACACCGGCGCGGCGCGCCGGTGTGAGGATGGACGGACGGACGGACTTATCCCCTATATAGCTTACTATTAGAGATCTCCTTCCGTCCTTCCTTCTTCATGCGTTTGCCTTTTTCTGCCAGCGCGGCGGCCCCGTCCGCAGTTGCGCCACTAGTAGCTCCATGTAGGCTTCGCAGAGCTCGCCGTAGCTCGGGGTGACCCCGCGCCGTTCCTCCGCCTTGAAGCGCTCGATGGTCTTCCACTCCCGCTCAAAAAGCTCCGTCTCCTCGATGTAACGCCGCATCCACTCGTTGTTAGCGGCGACCCTCTCGGCCCGCGTTCCGCCCTTGCTCCTGAATAGGCTCATGGCTTCCCCTTTCGTTTCTCGTCCTTTGCCGGCGGTAGCTTCGGGAGAACGCCAACATCCCGCGCCGTCTGCTCAGCCGTTAATAGGCCGCGCTCGACTAAGTAGCCGGCGCGCGCTACCTGCCTACCGATAAACCCCTTAATGCTCATGGTCAACCTCGACGGTCTAGCTCTAGCCGCAGGTCCGCGCGCCGGTCTCCCCACTTCTCGATTAACAGGCGCTCATGGTCGGCGGCGTGGTGGAGCCCCACAATCGGATCGTTATTCCGCGCGGCGGCGGCGTCCTTCATGCTCCGGTGCGTGGCTATCGGCGGGGTGCAGCGTATCCGATAGCCGGCGGCCTTAATCTGTAGCTGTAGGTCGGTCTCCTCATGCCAGAAGGGATTGAAGCGCTCGTCGTACCCGAAGCGTGGGTAGGGCTCGAACTGCGTCATGGAGAGCGCGTCAGGGTGGACGATCTGGTGGCGCCATGCCCAACAGTAGCCCATGACTAGGTCGCAGAACTCCCCAGGCTGCGGCCGGTGGGCGGATAGGAAGTTGGGCGCGACCCACGGGCCGGCCAGCAGACCGGCCCAATCGATAAAGAAACCCTCCTGGCCGGCGGCGCCGACCGCGGGATTGGAGAATGCAGACAGTAGGGCGCGATCCCATCCAGGCCCTACGATCACGTCGTCGTCGACCTGTAGGACGAAGTCGCCGGTAGCCCGCCGGAGCGCAACGTTGCGCGCGCAGACCCCCTCGTTAGTCTCTAGGCGGATGGTCTCCGCGCGGCCGCCGCCGGCCTTGACGCGGGCGCACCATTCGTCTAGGTAGTCGCCTGTCCCGTCCGTGCTGCCGTTGTCCACGATCCAGAACTCCGCCGGCACGGTGGTTCGCTGCTCTAGCGTCGATAGGCAAACGTCCAGCGCTTGCAGCCGGTTATGGGTCAGCACGACGATGCTCGCCGTCCCTAGCCGAGCATTTCGGTCTTCCGGCGTCGCCATACCTGCTCCTCTCGGAAAGTCTCAAGGTCTTCCGGCGTCTTGATCGGGCGAAGTAGCACCCACAGGTTACCGGTGGGTTTCCAGGCTAGGTCGATGATGTGGAAATAGCACGGCGCGAGCCCATAGTCGCTGAACGCCTCGACAAAGTCGGGCTCGTAGTAGCGAAACGACGTCTCGCTGAACCGCCGGACGTGGGTAGGATCGCCGTCCGCCGCCGGCCCCTGGTAGTAAGGGACAACGATCTCGATGTAGGCGTCCGCCGCGCAAACGCGCCAGAGCTCGCGCATAAAGCCGATGATGTCGCGGATATGCTCGAGGGTTTGGTGGCAGATCACCTCTTCGGCGCAGCCGTGTTGGATCGGCCAAGGGTAGACGTCGAGGTCGTGAACGAGATCTACGCCTTCAAGGTCGGCGCGGTCGACCCCGAAGTAACCCTCGTTCTTGTGCCGGCCACAGCCTAACTCTAGCCGGTCGGGCGCCGGCGCGTCGGGTGAAATGTGGGGGAACTCGTAGGTCATGCTGGCCTTTCCGCCACGGCCATGTAAGCCCTCGGGCCGTAGATGTCGTAGTGGGCGCGGGCGCGCTTTACCGTCAGGCCGGCGCCGACTAGCCAGGACCAGACCTCGGCCTCGGATACCGTCCGGTGGAGCGCGTCGGGCAGTATGTCAACGTGTACCCACACCAGCGCCTTCCCGCCTGGGCGTAGGACACGGGCCACCTGGGCCAGCAGGGCCGGCGGGTCGTCGCAATGGTCGAGGACGTTAAGGACTAGCGCGGTATCGAAGATCGCCGGAGAAATATCCGGCGGCCAGTTCATTATAGGTTCTCCGTAGATAAGGTGAGCCTTGAAGTATTCGGGCATGAGCGGGTCGACGCAGTAGGGGTGTTCTGGCGCGGGTTCTCCGATGAAGGCGGCGGATACCGGCCCCGAGCCGAAGTCTACGACGGTGCCTAGGTGGCCGAACTCCTCAAAGAAGAAGGGCAGGTAGCGGTAGCCATAGATCGCAAATAGGCGCGCGAGAGATTCGGGGCGCGCTAGGAAGGCGGCCCACCACGCTAGCTCCCCTTCCTGCATCTGCCAAAAAGACGGCTCCGTCATATCGGGCTCCTGTCTACTACGCCGCCGATCATGGGTCTCCTTCCATGGGCGAAGACTCCAACCGGATATTGCCAGTCGGCCTCGTTGGCCGGCGAATTCGCCGGCCGGCCGCAGCCCTCAGTCTCGATCACTACGGCGACCAGGCCGGCGCGGCGTAGTAGGTGCTCGAAGCCTAGCGGCGTAGTCCGCCAGTAGTCGCCGCATTGGCCCTTGTCTAGCTCGGCGTCATGGAGCGGGAAGGCGAAACACCAGGACGCGACGAAAAGGCCGCCAGGTTTCAGCGCCCGCGCCATGATGTCGACCGCCGCCCATGGCTCCTCGATGTGTTCAAGGGTTTCGCAACAAACGACCGTAGAAAAACGCGAATCTAGCTGGCTACCGGCTTGGAGTATGTCCAGCACCTTATCGACGCCTGGGCCGGCGACAAGATCGATCCCCAGGTAGCCGCGCTGCGGGAATAGCGACCGGACGGTGCCGTTCACGTTACGCGCACCGACCTCGAGGACTGGCGCGTCCGGCGTCTCCGCCTTAACGACGCCCTCGACCCATCGGTAAACTTCGATCCTCATGTATCTATCCCTTCCTACGGGGCTCCACGTTGCCCGCAGCGCCTTGTGTTGCCCTAGGCCGGTATCCGACTACCCCTAGGGCCGTCTATGCCATGCGCCTGCCCGCCTGCCAAGAAGTCTAAGGCAGGGATGCGTCGACCGCCGGCCCCGTTTTCTGCCATGCGCCGATCCCGAAATGCCCATCGGGCGGGATGACGGGTCGGTAGCCCATGCCGGCTAAAACGTCGTCGAGCTTTTCCATCAGGAAGCCGGTCTCGGGTAGGTGCGTTGGGTAGGGCCGGAAGCTGTGGCGGGTCAGGAATAGGAGCCCGTCCGGCGCCAGCGCGGCGTCGAAACGCCGTAGTAAGTCGACCGGATCGGGGATGTGCTCCACAACGTCCAAGGCGATCAGGGCGCCCCACGGAATCGACCCCTTCTCATGCAGCGGCCGCAGGGCAAAGTCGGGGCTCCGTAGGACGTGAACCGAAACGGCCGTCCACATTCGCCGGTTCGGCCCTGCTAGTAACCCCTCGCGCTCGAAGCGCCAGCGGGCGAAGGCGGCCGTCTCCCCTAGGTCGGTGTAGCCGACCTTCCATCCTTTACGGGCCAGGAATAGGGACTGCTGGCCGATACCGCCGCCGTAGTCCAGGATCGGGCCGTGGCCGGCGCGGGCCACCATACCGTTGTGGACGATGTTTCCTCTGTGATCGGCGGCGCTCATTTCATCGGGCGGGCCGATCCCCCGCATTAGCTCGAAGACTAGGCCGAAGCCATGATCGTAGAACTGCCGGATGCGCTCCTGGTCTAGGATGTCGGCAGCGCTCATGTCCTGCCAGTCAAGCTCCGGCCCGTCCTGTAGCACCATGTCCTGCCACTCAAGCTCTAGTAGGACGGCGGCGTCAACGCCTAGGGCGATATACTCCTCGAATTCATCGCGCGGTAGACCAGGCCAGTAGGCCTCGGCCACTTCGTAGAGATAATCGTTGGGGTTCATTATGGCCCTATCCCTTCCATGATGGGCTGTAGGTCGGCCGGCACGTCCGGTCGGAACCAGCCCGATACCGGCGCCGATTGGAGCATCCGTAGCCGCGCCAAGCGGCGGTTGTAATCGGCCACCTTGTCGCGGTAGTCCGTCACCATCTGCGTATACGCCTTGGATTGTTCAAGGTAGCCGGCGTCAACGATCCCTGGTGTCGAGCCCTTAAGGACAACGTCGCGCGCCCGCTCGATGGTCTGCGTATAGGCCGGCCGTGACTGTTGGAAGGCCCGCAGGTCTTGAACCTCTAGGCGGGCGGCGAAGTAGTTATAGGGCCACACGATTATTAGCGCCAGGAATAAGCCGGTGCCGGCAAGGATCGCTACCCAGGCAGGAATGAGCCATATCGCCCGTGGGTTCGGGGAGTTGTAGGAGCCGATACCGAAGCCAGCCGCCCATAGGCCGACCAGTCCGGCTAGGCAAAGGGCTAACGCGCCCAGGACCAAAAGTAGTGGTATCATTCCCAACGCTCTCCTTTCGCTGCTCTCTCTAGTAGCACCTCTACCCTATCGCCGGCCCTCTCCGGCGAGAACGTAGCCTCGATGTGGCGCCGGCAAGCGGCGGGGTCGATGTCGAGCCAGCGCCGGTGCTGTAGGCCGTCGACAAAGTCGTCGTCCGTCCGCCACAGGAAGCCGGTCTCGCCATGGACGATGTATTCGGGGTTGGCGCCGTGATCGTAGGCGAATACGGGCGTTCCCGACGCCATGGCCTCGAGCATGACGGTGCCGGACGGCTCGCGGGCCTCGGACGTGAACATCAGACAGCAGGCGCTAGCAAGTAGGCGCGCCTTCTCTTGGCCGGCGATCTCCCCGATGTACTGGATGCCCCCCTGGACTAGCGGCTCCACCGCCATGTGGAAATAGCCAGGATCGGCGGCCGGCCCCGCGATGGTCAAGGGGACGCGGGCGGCGTTGCAGAGGGTGATCGCTAGGTGGACTCGCTTATAGGGTAGTATCCGGCCCAGGAATAGCGCCGGCCCACGCTCTCCCATCGGCCGGCCCACCGTGTAGGTCTCCGGCTTCACGTTGATCAGGGCGACCTCGGGCTCAGCGATGCCATGCCAGCGGCCATGATGGGCGGAGCAGAAGACGGGGTTACGGGCGAACTCCGATAGCTTGGCCTCGCCGTGGCTTTGGGTAACGGCCGGCAGAGTCCGCCAACGGCCTTGCGCTAGCTGGAAAAGGCTGTGGTCAAAGAGTACGTCGGGGCGCGGGATCGCTTCCATCTTGTCCACTATGGCGGTCTCGGTCGAGTAGGGCCGGCGGTAGGCCGGCACGGTAACGACCGTGATCCCAGGGACGGCAGAGCCCTTAAGCCCGAATAGCGTTACATCGTGGCCCCGATGGGCGAGCGTGGCGGCTAGCTCCGCGACAACCGTCTCTAGGCCGCCGGTAGAGGGCGGCGGCGTTGGTAGGAAAGCCGACGACTGTATCCAGATCCTCATGGCGCCTTCTTTACGAGGCGTCCGTCGCATTCGTAGTAGACCTCGCCGTCCGGCGTTTCCCAATAGCCGCGCCGCCATGTAAACGGGTTCCACCACTTGCCGAAGTCTACCCAACGAAGGGTGAGCGGTTTCCAATCGCTTCTTGGCGCCCCGCATTTCGGGCAGATGACCACGGCGAGGAAAAAGTCGTTACCTTGCCAGGGCGTACCGAGTAGATAGCCGCATGGGCAGAGGGTACGAATCCGAAAGTTAGTCTTTTTCATAGCGAAATGTCGCGTCCTTTGGCACGTCTAAAACGTATCTAGGTTTTCGGCGGAATGTCCAGCCTTTTGTCCACTACCAGACCTCTAGCTTGATCTTGATGTAGCCGGCTAGGGCCTTGCCGGCGCTCGGGACGCGCTCGGGCGCTAGCACTTCCAGCCGGCGGTCGTCGCGTAAGAGTCCTAGCTGGTAGCGCTGGCCCGTCCTCGGCGTCGCCACTTTCAGCACGTCGATGATCGGCTTAAGGCCGGCCACGCAGTTGTCGGCGTCGCCCACGGCGCCGCGAAAGTAGTGCGTACTCGCTAGCCGCCCGTTCTCCCAGGGCGCGCAATGGAGCGCCGGCCAGCCGCCGATCTGAAAGAAAATCTCCTCGCCGACGTCCTTCGCGTAGGCGCGGCCCCGCCGGTGCTTCACCTGCCACGGCGCGCGGCTATTAGCGCCCAGGACCTCGGGCGGGCGGGCGATGATAAACGTGAAGGTCAGTCGCTTATCACTCATGTTTCACGTGCAACACCAATGATCTGCCGTAGAGCGGTATCCCAGGCGTCGGCGAAGGCTGTCATGTTGGCGTTCTGCTCCGCCCATCCGCGCGGGCGGTGGCCCCAATAGCCGCTCTGTAACCGCGCGCAGGTCTGCCGGATCGCGCTGGCGTACTGCTCCGGCGTCGCCGTTATCGGTAGAGTGAACCCCACGGCCGTCTGCCCGTCAGGCGTGTAGGGGATGTCTTCGAAGATGCCCGACCGTGTCGTTACGACCGGCAAGTTGGTGGCTAGGGCCTCTAGCGTGGCGTAGGCGTTCCCCTCATGACGGGTCGGATGTAGGAATAGGTGGCCGCGTCGGAAGGCGACGGGCTCTTGCCCTAGGCCGGCGTTCAGATATTGGAGATCGTAGTCGGGGCCGAGAAGGTGTCCGATCTGCGGGATTAGGCGGAGGCCCTTCTTCTCGTTCGACGCCGCATGGAGAACGACCCATGGTGGCGGGTCGGGGGGGTATCCCCCAGGCGCCGCCGGATGGTAGGCGGCTAGGTCGATACCGTGCAGGATCGTAGTCGTAACGACCCTGCCATGGTGCCGGCGGACCTCGCGGGCGGCGGCGGCGCTACAGGCGATGGGGAAGGCGTTGGGAGCGTTGAAGGCTTCCCCCTGGCGCTGGACTTCTAGGGTCGGGCGGAGCCCCATGCGCGTGTGGAACTCGGCCCAGGTGCCGTGAACGACCGGCACTACCGGATGACTGGTGATCCCCAGGCCCCAATAGCCATCGCTCACGGCTACGTCGTAGGCCATGCCGAACGTGGGCCCGTCGAGCCAGCGGCCTAGGATTAGGGCCTTGTCGGGGTTACTGATCTGCGCGAACTTAGCGGCCTGGGGGAAGTCATTCCATGAGATGACGGCGACGGCCCAACCGCGCTCTTGGAGTGCGATGCGGAGATAGGCGGCGAACTTCTCGACCCCGCCTAGCTCTCCGTCGTCTCGTTTTAGCCAGCTAACATGAATCGCCGTTGGTGAGCGGCCTGGCATCGCTTCCCCCTGCCGTCGCTGCTAGGTGTGCTTCTAGTATAGGCCAGATGTCGCTACCGGCTAGATCGCGGAGCGACTTCCCGCGCGGGCAACCGGCGGTCTCGCCAGGTGGGCCGGAGTAGTGGCCGGCGGCCTGGGCGTGGCCGTTCCGCCACATGCACGGCTCGCACCATTGCGGGTTACGGGCCTCGGTGCAAAGCTCGGGCGGCGCCCATACCTGGACGCCGATCTTGGTAGCGCACGTCATAACGACCGCCGGCTGCCGTAGGGCGAAGCGGAGGTTGGTCAAGCCGCCTTCGGTTCCTAGCATGGCGTGGCATTGCGCCAGGATCGGCGCCGTCTGCCGGAGGTTGACCTGGCCGCTGAGATTCAGGCACCGGCTCCACGGTAGGCCGCTTAGCGGTGTACCGGAGAAGATAACCGGCGTCCAGCCCGCGAGGCGTAGGCGGTCGATGATGTCTGACCAGCCGGCGTCCGACCATGCCTTACCGGCCCATCCTACACGCGGCGTCAGGGCGCAAAGGCGCTCGCCTTGATGGAGCGATAGGCGCTCGTCGGCGGCCACCGTTTCCTCGGCCTTGATGTAGTAGTCGGCGTCGAAACGTGCCGGCACCGGTAGCCCTAGGTTCTCGAAGAAGTGCGCCTGTAGCGGGTAGTCGAGCGACGGGCCGGCCGGCCAAGCGTAGCGAAAGAGGACCTGGACGTCGGTAGGTGGCGGCCGGTCTGCCATGTCGATGATCTGGTCGATGTGGGGATTGTGGCGGAGCATTTCGTCGGGCGCGCCGCCGGCGCCTGGGGTCTTACCTGGGCCGTCATATTCTAGCCGGCGCCGGCCCTGGACGTTGGTCTGATAGACGATGTGGGCGTGGGGCTCTCGCTTCTTAAGGGCGCGAAGGGCCGGCGTCGTGCAGAGAACATCCCCTAGTCCCCAGGCTAGGGTCAGTAGGTATCGCTTAGGCTTCGTCTTGTTGCTCTCATACCCTCTCGAATAGGGGTTGTTTAGTGCGGCTATGGCAGCACTCCCCCTTATAGGCCAGCAGCGCGTCGGCGTCTTGGGCGGCGACGACGATCTCGCGCGATTGGCCGAAGGCTATGTGGTAGACCTCGCCGGACGGAAGCCGGCTCGCCTTACCGACCGTCATTAGCCCAGGGAATCGGTAACGTAGGAGAACGGTCGGCGGGGCCTCGGCTTCGTTCACCATACGACCGGCCTAGCGGCGACTCTTAGCGCCGCCGAGGGGCTCGAAGCCGTCCCGATCCGCGGTGGCCGTGCGGTGAGCCTCCTTCTTGGCGCCCATGGGCTCCGGCGATGTCTCCCCCTGCGGCGGAACGCCGGCCGGCACGTTCTCGGTGTCGTCGGCGGCGGCCGGCGGCTCGGCCGTTATCGGGATGGCGGCCTCGCTAGCCGCTCGGTCTGAGGCGTCGGCTAGGGCGGCGCGATCCGTCTGCACTAGCGGGTCGCGCTTCCCGATGATTGCATAGGGTTGATAGGCGGTAGACGTGGGAAGGCGGCTAGTGGGCGACCGCGCCAAGACCTCCTCGCAGAACTCCACCATGATCAACTCCCATCCCTCAGACAGGCGCTCATTGATCTGGCGGATGCCGCGAGCATCCCAAATCGTGCGGTAGACGGCGAGTGGGTTCGGGTTCATGATTGCGAAGCCTATGGACTCTCGTGGTAGCGGTGCCTGCTTAGCGGTTGGGTCGACGTCGGGCGCTCCGTCTTCTGCCATGATATCTCCCTCCGGCTATGGCCTGATGGACACCAGGGCGGGCGCTTCCGTACCACATTGCGCTCGGCGCTTCGGCGCCCGTCGCTTCCCTAGCGTGGCGGGCGTACATCAACGAGATCGCCACCGGTTGATCCGTGCCGGTGGCCGCGCGCTTGCCGATCCATACCCGTCGCCAATCGTTATACGCTACGGCTAATGGACTTGTCAAGCCCGAAGCTAAATAAGAGGGCCGGCGTGTCCAACGCCGGCCCTCGGGCTAGCTTCTCCGGCCTATCGGCTACTGCGGCCGCAGCACCGACGGCGTACAGGGGTGAACGTAGTCACACCCGTCGTCGATGATGCCGTGGAAGGTGAACTCGCAGAGCGCCTGGGCGCACATGGCCTTGACCACAAGGGCGGACACGGCCCATACCTCGAACGATACGGCCGTGCAGCCAGGGTTCAAGTCCTTCGCCGAGAGAGGGATCTGCGTCCGCTTGTAGATCAACGGCTCGCCGTTGTGGGTCAAGCGGACGGGGTAGACGATGGAGCGGAAGTGGCCGCCCGCACCAAGTACCCTCGGGAACCGCGTATCGCCGATCAGGGCGATAGGCCCCAGGCTGGTCATGATCGAGTTCGAGAAGTGGATTCCAGGCGTCACGTTGGCGTTATCGCCGAAGCTGGCGAACTGGAAGCCCAGGCTCATGTAGCCGGCGCTGATCTCTAGCAGCGCGGACGGGTGGCCAAGGATGGCCTGCGGGGCGGCGCAGCCGGCGCCGAGGAACTGGTCGAAGCTCTCGACCTCGAAGGCCCCCGACATGTACGTTGGGCAGGATCGCGCACCGTTGGCGGCGGTGATCAAATCCATGATCCCGCTGAACTCGTCGGGGTTCAGGCTTGCGTCGCCGTTCACCAGCAGGTCGTCCCAACAGTTAAGGACGAGGATCATCGCCAAGCGAAGCTCCTTTTCCTTAACGCTGGCGACCGAGGCGTTGAACAGCGTGGCGGTGTCAAGCTCGCCAGGAAGCCCCTGCTGGTTGAAGCCGCCCACTAGCTTGTTGACGCCGACGCCGGCGGCGATGCTGGCCGCCGAGTCCATGATGTCCGACTGCGTCAAGCTCTTTCGCACGCCGAAGTGCTTAAGGCTCACGCTCTTGGACGCGGAGTGGTGGACTTGGTCCTCGGGACACTCGCCGGCGGGGAAGGCGCAGGAATCGCAGCCGGACGCGAACTCAAGCTGATCCATCTCGAGCCACGACTCGGTCTTCGTTCCCTTGGTGATCTCCGGCAAGGCGTTATAGAGCCCGACTTCCTCGCAGAGAGTGATGATCTCTGTCTGGTCAATCGGGATGCCGAACTCCGTGGTGTAGTCCCCTGGCGTCGGCACGCCATTGGGGAACAGCGGGTCGGTGTCGCGCAGGTGCAGCAGGGCCTTCCTGATTACACCGGCCATTTCGGCCCCGTCGCCCGACGCGGCCGCGCGCTTGAACTCGCCGCCGAGCTCGGCCTCTAGGTCGGCGAGCCGCTTGCGCTGCTCGTCGCCGGCCTCGGCGCGGGCGATCATCTTCCTGGCCCACTCCAAGACCTCGTCTTGGTCGGCGTAGTGGGCTAGATCAAGCGGGATACCGTTCCGGTCGGTCGGTGGTAGGTAGGGCTTACGCCCTTCCTCTGCGGCCGCTCGGCGCTCCTGCTCGACCCAAACGTGGTAGGGCATCGTGCGGTTGGCACCCGAGGCGACGAAACGAGGGTCGACGCCCGTAGGCACCAACTTCGGAATGGTCAACATTGTCTAACTCCCCATGCGCGGGTCTGTCCCGCTCCTATGGGCGCCCTTTGCAAAGTCGGCCGGCTTCATGCCACGGCTAGCGTCTAGCCGTCGTGGGCCTAGCGGTAGTAGGCTCGGCTGGACGCCTCGGCGTGGCGACGCGATGGTAGCGCGTCGCGGTGGCGCCGGCACGTATTCTTCCCCGTCCCCAACGGGAATCGCTGCCGGTAGGACTAGGCGCTCGATGATCCGCTCGAAGCTGTCCATGCGCTCAAGTACGGGCGCCATGGCAGCCGCGACGACTTCCGCAAGGTCGCCGGCCGGCGGTACGCCTTCCGGCACCTCCGGCTCTAGTAGATCGCGGAAGCAACCGCCCATGCGGTCAAGGATCGCCTGGGCTCCTTCGGCTGTCCGGTCGTCCGAGTCCGCGAACGTCCGCGCGTCGGCAAGGATGGCCTCTATGTCCGCTGAGGCTCTAGCGTCCGGCTCGTCAGGTGGCGACTTTACGGTGCCTCCGTCCCCGTCGCCCGACTTCACGCCGTCGCTATTAGCGGCGCCACCATCGCCGGCGGCTGATCGCGGCACCGCCGACTGGCTCATTACCTGGTTCATGATCTGGCCGAACTCGTCTAGCGCCTTCTGGACATTCGTTAGGCGCTCCGCCAGCGGTAGGTCGGCGGGGTCGGCCTCGATGTTGGCGATGATGATGTCTAGGAGCGAGTAGCCCGCCGTGTAGGCCGTCTCTTTCAGGGCGGCCTCGGTCATGACTCCCATGACGGTGTCGGTGGGCTCAACATCCCCCCATCTTTCCTTTAGGACGGCTAGGATGCTGGCGTTAGGCGCGCACTTCTGCGGCGCGTCGCGGCCCTTCGCGGCGCCGACGTCGTCGGGTAGGTTCTCGCGCGCCCATTCGAGGATGCCCTTAAGGCTCTTGATAGACGTCTGCATCTCGCCTAGGTTCTCGATGGCCGCCTGCATCTCGGCTAGGACTTCGCCCTTGATCCGGCGGCCGGCCCGCTCCAACGAGACAGCGTCGAGGGCTTCGGGATCGCTAATGATGGTCGCCAGCGCGCCGGCGAAGTCGCCCACGCCGGTTGCCCTGAGCAGCGCACTCCCGACATCGTGGGCGCCCTCGAACATGGCGATGGCTTCCGCTAGCGTCGGCTTAGCCACGGAGCCGGCGAGAAGGTCGGCCCGAAGCTCGGCATAAACAACGTCCAACGCGTCCGCCGGCTCCGTCAGCAATTCCATCGCCCACAGGGCCTCGGCGCGGTGCCGAAGGTTAGTCCTCTCCGCTTCCCAGGGGGGAGTCCTGTCCATCTGCGCGTAGTGGGCTCCTAGGTGGGTCTTGGCAGCCTCTTGGTCTCCGCTCTGGAACTCTTTGAAGCCGCCGTGGGCTCCCTGGACGACGCCGCCAGCGGCCATGACGCCGCGCTGGTGAGTGGTGAAGCTATCGCCGGCTACGTCGTGGTGGGGCAGGATCATAGCCGTCTTGTTCTCGGGGTTCTCGGAGTCGTAGATGGCGAAGGCCTGGCGGGCGACGGCGGCGTCGAAATTACCGTCCGCGTCCGTGGCCTTCTCCCAAACGCGCTTACGCGCGGCGCCGGCGTCCCATGGGTCAGCCGCGTCATTCAGAGGGAACTTCTTGACCGGCACCATGGCGCGGGCCTGGGGCTCCGTAGCCGGCTGCCATGTGTCGCCGCCGTCAGGACTAACCTCTAGCTCGCCGCCGGCCATCCGGTAGACGAGCCCGTCATCCTCAGCGCTACGCTCGTCGCCGACCTTGCCCTCGATCTCGAATAGGCGGCCGGCGAGCTCGTCGCCGATGATGGCCGCTGCGTCGTCTCGGCGCATTTCGCGCCGCGTTTGTGATCGCTTTCCAGGCATGACATCCTCCTCGTCAAGGCCGAAGTCGGCGCGACTATTGGCCGGTCTAGTGGTGAGCGCGATATGCTCTAGGTAGCCTCGGGTATAGGCGACGACTCCGCAATCCTCTATCTCGAAAGCCTCGGGGTAGAAGGCAATCGAGGTCCTGATGGTTCGGTGCGCCGGTAGTAGGCTCGACTCCTCTAGCGCGGCCGCATAGGCGGCCGCCACTAGGTCGCGCTGTAGATCGTCGGGCGTCTCGGTTAGCCAGCGGCCCTCTGCCTTTAGCTTCCGGCCGTCAAGGTAGACGCGGTCGACGATACCGATCTGGCCGAACTTCCCATAGTGGCTGATGCCGAGCCAGGGCGGCTTTAACGCCGCCCGCGCGCACATGTCAAGCTGGAAGTCCCGCGTCATGCGGGTAGCGTACTGGTCGACTCCATCGTCGCCGGACGTCGCCTTCCAGCGGCGGACTCCGGCCTGGTCTTCCCACACGCGGGTAAAGTAACCGTCGCCGGCTACGACGCGCTCGCGCTTCTGCCAGTCGCCGTCGACCTGCTTATAGAGCTTCTTGACGGCGGCCCATGCCACAGCGAAGGCGTATTGCTCCTGGGCTAGATCGGTACTACCGGAGTCCCAGGACTTCCAGGCCGAATTGAAGGCCGCGACCCATATCGCCTTGGCGTGATCGGGTAGAGCCTTCACGTTATCCGGTAACGTGTCGTCGCCGGCGCCGGAATACGGTCGTAGAGCAAGGTTAGCCATCGTTCTAATGGTCGACCGCTAGGCGGGGGACGATCTTAGGAGTAGACTACCACCGGCGAGAATGTAAGGGCTGTTGGCAAGCCCTGGCGGTCGCAAGACCGCCGCCGGTTACGGCACGCAGGTTCGATTCCTGCCGTTCTCGCCTTTATTGATCGTCGGGCTGGTAGGGGTGTAGGTAGTCGCGGGTCAGGTTATGCGCTAGCCGGCCGGCGGCCGCTATCGCTAGGGCGCGGATGATAAGGGCGACCAGGCGGGCGCCTGGCAGCGCAGAGGATGGAGTCGGGGGGTGCCGGCCGACCATCCCCACCACCGCCTGGCCGATACCGATCCACATGCCGGCGCAAAGCCGGCACTTCACCACGTCAGAATAGGGCGCCGGCAAGACGCGCTCTACTAGGTCGCGCACCGGCGCCGCGATGTCGGATTCGACCAGTACAGTAGTGGCCTGGTCATTGACCAGGCCGGCAACCGCTAGCTCGACTAAGCGATGGGTCATGGGCTCATTATAGCCGGAGCGGCTATTAGGTCAAGGGGTTGCGCGGATGATAGAATCTACCAGCCGTTACTACCCCTTCACACTATCTAGCAATTCCTGACGGTCGAAGGTGATATAGCAATGGCAGACGGTCGGATGGGCTGGCGGGCCGGTACAGCCGCTATCGAATACGTCCTCGTAGATGAAGTCGGCCGGCACAACGCCCTCGTCCATGTTGGCCTGGCAGATGTCGCAGGCGATCCCAGGGATCGCTATCCACCGCTTCGTGGTCAGGCCAACGGCCGCATGTTGATTGAGGGTGCCTTTACTCTCCGCCCAATTGATCTCGGTGTTCACGATGGAGAGGGCGCGGCCTCGGAAGGTCTCGATGATCCCGCGCCGGACGTCGTTGATCAGGATGTCGCGGGCGATATCCGGCGATGATATCCCCCGCTCGACGCCAGCTAGAATCTTCTGAGTGATGTAGAACTTGGTGCCGGTATCGACGCGCTGGACTAGCTCAGCGCCGCGTTGGGCTACCAGGACAAGTATCTTGGGGTCTTTCAAGACGGCCGTGGTGGTTGCCAAGGCCGGCGCCGTGGTTATGCCAGCGCCCTTTAGCGCCTTCTCGATCTCCGATCCCGCTTCAACGAGCCCCTCTGTGTAGGCCAGCTTTAGGACTGCGGCTACCCTGACGGAGATATCGGGCGCCGTCCACCAATCCTCATTCGCTAGTAGGGCCTCGACGGCCGCCTGGGCCGCCGACTTCTGCGCGCTCTGCCGCTCCTCTAGGGCCATGCGGGCGCTACCAACAAGCTCTGCGGCGTCCAGGCCGGCCGCTAGTAGGGTTCGTAGCCGGCCCCTAGTGATCTTGTCCATGATGCGCGCCAGCCAAGGGCCGACGATCCGGCCTAGCTGACGGCTCGCTTTGCTGCTAGTGGGGTAGGCGCGCGGCGGGGTGTCGCTAGTAGTGCCCTGCTGCCGCAGGGCGTCCGCTTTTGGGCCGGCGCGAGCCTTGGTTTGGAGGTCGCCCTTGGTTCCCGTAGCGTCGGCGCCGGCGGGCTGGTCGGCCGACGCGGCCGGCGCGACCGGCGCGGGTCTCTGCGGCGGCGGGGTATCCACCGGCACCGTAATCAGGCCCTCCTCGATGGCCTGGGCTTGGAGGACCTGGGGGTCGAAGATGTAGGCGTTACCTAGGGCGGCGAGAGCTTCCGCCGTTAGCTTCTTGGCCGTGGCCCGCCGCACGGTGTCCTCTAGCTCTATGTCCGCCCACACAAACTCCACCGTATCGGGTAGAACGTCAACGTCGAGCCGCTGTTTGATGCCCTTCATAAGGTGGGCGAGCCCCTGCCGCTTACTTAGCTCGATCACCTTAGTCATGCCGGCTAGCCGCATCTCCTGCCCGAATAGGCCCAGGTCGCTAGTGTTCATTCCGAAGGCCGCGCAGACGATCTCGGCGTAGCGCCGCAGTAGCTCGGGCAATTGGGCCTCGGTAGCGGATGTGGCGAAGCTGATGAATTGGGCGTTACCGTCTTCCTTGGTGCGGCCCTCGCCGGTCAGGATCGGTATCTTAAGGGCATCCTGGCCGGCCATCATCGTTTTCCAGCCCTCAAGCCACAATACCGCGTCTTCGTCCGTGATCCCCATGATGTCGAGGATGCCAGGCGGCGGGCTATCGGTTAGGAGTGTCTGCCAGAACTTGTCGCTCCGTAGGAGCCCCAGGATCGCCGGCAGGCAGTCCATGCAGGGCGTCCGCGTCCAGCCGTAGCCCTTTACGTCCGGTCTCGGTAGCCAGATGACGCGCGAGACCTCGCCGCGCCGGAATAGGACGGGGTCGAGGGGCCCACGGTCGGGCGCCACCTGGGCGTAGGGGACGTCGTAGCTGTAGGTCGGGCGCATGAGCCCGCCGTCTAGGTGGGCGACCCACGCGCTACCGCCGTTCGGGAAGAAGCCGATCTCCCAGGCGCCGCCGAAGGGTACGGTTAGAGCATCCTCGACGACGCGGGCGACTAGGTTCTCAAAGCCGGAGCCATCGTCGGCAGACGAGAGGATGTCCGTAAAGTAGTCCTTCTCCTTCTCGTCGTCGCCCTCGATATACCACTCTAGGCCGGTGATCTGCATGATTAGCGTGGCGATGCAGGAGCGAACGATAGGCGCCTGGGCAACGAGCCCGCGCCATTGTTGGGCCTCTAGGGTCATGGGGTCATAGAAGGCCGCCGGAGTGCGCGTCAGGAACGCGGGCTGGCGTAGGCCCTTAGCCTTGGGCGGGTTCTCTGTCTTGGCTGCCGGCATGGTAGCTCCTTTGGGGCGGGAAGCAACCGACTAACGGATCGCGCCCAACAGTCCGCTAGCCTGGGGAAGCGGTTCCCGCCCGTTCTAATGGTCGACCGCTCGACGCGCCCGCATTAGATCGTCGCAATAGTCGATGATCTCGCGGAGGCATTCCCGATTGAAGATGCAACCAGCCTGCGGCCAGAATGTGTACTGGCGCCATGGGCCATACCACCTAATCGTACCTAGGCGGTCGCCACGGTGGCGAGAGTCGACCTGAATCGTCTTGGTCTTGCGTAGGGCATTAGGGATTTCGGTAAATATCAGGTAGCGGCTTTCCTTCATCGCTGGCTCCTAGGGCATCCCGCCGAAGATCTGCGCGAGTAGCGGCCCGTCAGCCTCGTAGCCCATGGTCACTAGCCGGTCTGCCGGTAGGCTCATTCGCGCGGCCTCGGGAAAGAACGGGCAGGTCATTTCCTGGATCACTCCGTAAAGCCGGCACGTGAGCGGCCGGACGGGGTAGATCGTACAACGATTTCGCCGGCCAAGGAAGCCGCAGAGAAGTAGGCCGCGCTCCTTCCAGGCCACGCCATGCTCGGTAAGGTAGCGCCCGATCTTGGCGGCCTCGCCAGGTGAGCAGCCGACGTGGCCACAACAGCGCCCGCAGCTACTACATTGGGGCATCTCAGGGATGATGATTAGCGGGTCGGAGTACATAGGGGGATGATCATATAGCCCTTCTGGCCAGTCATCGGGTCGTCAACCCACACGACGTCTACGTCCTGGCCGATTAGCGATAGGGCCGGCGGTTCGCCAGGTAGCCATTTAGGCGGCGGCGTGACGTCCGCCGGTAGCCGGTAACGTACCGGCCGATCATGCCGGTAGCAAGCGAATCCGCCAGGGCGCGAGACCATGGGAACGGCGCCGCGACATTCGGGACAGAGCGGCACCTTATGGCCCCACCGATCAATCGACTGTCGCTCGTGGTGCTCCGTTGGAGTGAGCCCCAACAATTCGGGCGCCCTCTTGAGTAGCCATATCGACCAGGGATTGAGGAGTCCGTAGGTCGCTAGGTAGCTACCACGGTCAAGCTCGGGCGGGATCGGCGACATCGTCCACTCCTTCCGGCGGGCCAAGGGAACAATGCCCCCACCGTTCCGCATCGGCCGCATCTTCGGGTCGCCATTCTTGGCAGAGAACGGGCCGGTCGGCGTAGATGTTACAGGTATTGTCGGGTAAAAGCGCGCGGCACCGCAGGGGTATAGCGATCCATTCTTGGCCGGCAGCGTCATGGTAACGGCGGATGCCATGGAGATCTAACCAGCGGTCGAAGTCCGCGTCGTCCTCTACGTTCTGCCGAAGATAGGGGTAGGGTAGACCGATCCACCTACAGCACTCGCCGCACCGGTTACACTCGCTCATAGCATCGGCCTTTATCGGCATGGCCCACCTTCGCGTAAGAGTCTGCCGCCCCGCGTCATAGTCCCACGTTCACTCCCGCATCTTTAGGAGCCGCCGCATCTGGAAGTCGGCGGCGGACATTTCGGGCCTATCCCCCCGACCGCGAGCTAGGTCGTCGTCTTTCCATAGGCGGTATAGCCGTCGGCGCTCGGACATGGTTAGCTCGACGCCGCGCTCGGAGACTGCCACTACGCGGAAGGCTGCGGCGTGGTAGGTCTCGAACGGGTCGGCCACGGAACGTTCTAGCGGGCCTTCCGGTTCGACAATGTAGAGCCAGCCGCGACCCCATTTCGAGGCGTAGTATTTACCGTAGATTCGTAGTCGCGTGACGAAGACGCGATCCGGTAGGTGATTAGCGTCGCCGCCGGCCGCACAGATCGGGCAGCCGGCGCAACGCTTGGTCTCATGGGGCGTGATACGGTCGCCGGCGCGGAATCCAGACGCGCCGCCGTGGTAGAGAACGTCGCCCGTCAAAGTAGCTTCTCCTGTCCGGTGATCGCTTCCAGCGCCGGCGCCACGCGCATCGCTTCCGGTAGGTAGTCGGCGGAGATCCACCAGACCTTCGCCGTATCGTCCCACATCCGCTCCGCCGGCGGGATCAGCCGCTTTAGACGCTTGACGCCGTCCACGTCGTACTTGAACTCGACGCACCAGCCGGCGCGCCCGTCCTCGGGGTTACCGGCCTTCCAGGCGCGGACTACTCGGAGCCGGCTAGTAGGAGCCACTTGTTGGTGTCCTTTGCTGCCATGGCCACGCGGCGGGCCTTCGCGCATTCGCGGGGGTGAACCGTCTTGGCGCCATGGGCCACGGCCACGCTCAGCTTATTGCCGAAAAGGTCGTAGTGGCCACGGCGATACCAGCACCGCTTAAGCCCGATGCTGGCGGCGAACTCGTGAAGCTCGTCTAGCGATGAATTCGAGACCAGGTGAAGGCCGTCAGTCAGGATAGGCATTACGCGCCAACAGGATTCGTCCGTGTAGTATCCGAACCGTCGAGACGTGCCGGAGCCGGCCCATGGCTTGATAGTAGGGGCAGCCTAGGTGTACGCCGGCCGGCCGGTAGAACTTCCGTAGGGCTGATAGCCTCATGGTGCCGCCTGCGACCAGGATCGAGCCGCGGATGGGCTCCGCCATGGCCTGTAGACTCTTGGTGTGGAATTGCTCCCAGGCCTTATCGGCGGCCGGCCCTAGCACCTTCTCCATGAGGTCGATTTGGGCGCGGTAGGTCTCCGGCGCCGTAGGCGAGCGATCCCACACCTGTAGGCCGAAGCGCGCCTCAAGCTCGCATAGCCGTGCTATGCCGGCGTCGTACTGGTCGGAAGCCTTACGGATCGCCGGATAGTCCTTGGGCCGGCCTAGCGGGTAAAGCTCGGCCTCGGTATGCCGGCGCGTCATTGGAGCCCCCGATCCTGTTTGACCCGCTCCATGGAGTCGTTCAGCACCTTCATTTCCTCATGGTCGCCGCCGGTATCGGGATGAAGGGTCTTAGCGCGGACGCGGTAGGCGGCCTCGATGACGTCCATGGGCGCATCGGGCCGGACGCCGAGGACCTCGTAGGGG
The DNA here is from genome assembly GCA_022865725.1 of Methyloceanibacter sp. GTDB lineage: Bacteria > Pseudomonadota > Alphaproteobacteria > Rhizobiales > Methyloligellaceae > Methyloceanibacter. Next base: position 38,360 of record JALHTP010000159.1, read on the forward strand.
TCGCGCATGGCCGCGCCGGCCGGAAGCATCGCCAGGCCGGCCGTGATGAGCTCGTCGAGGATGCCCCGCTGCTGCGCTAGGCGGAGGGATTCGATTACAGCCCAAAGGGCAAAGAGGTTCTGAGCCCACTCGCGGCTCTTACGACACTTGATGGTCTGTTTCTTGCCGGCGCGCCAGAAGTCGATCATGGCGCCGCCGTCCGGTTCCTTGGGATAGATTTCGTACTCGTCTGGCGACATGCCCCACCGCCGGAACTCGGCGCGGATGTCGAGGCGGACAACGGCCGAAGACTTCCTTGTGCGGATATCGCCCGCGTTACGGTTTGGTCGCATCGGGACTCCTTCCTCTCAGTTCCACGGTGGCTCCATCATGTCGGCGCCGGCCTTCTCGGCAGCGGCGCGGCAGGCGGCGATCCCGCCTAGCTGATTCCATGGCGGCGACCATGGCGACCCGAAGGTATCGTTCAACGCCTGGGCGACCATCCGCCAGCTATAGCGCCATTCGATCCGCCACTTCGTTATCGCCGGCGCGATCCTAGAATCGTGGGTGACCATCTGCTGCATGGCAGCCGTCATGATCTCAAGGTAGAGCGTCAGGGCCGCCGAATGCTCCTCTAGGCCTGGCGGCGTCATGAAACCGCCCACCTTAAGGATCGCCGCCATGTCTTTAGGTAGCGGGGCCTCGGCGATCACGTTAGCCGCCCGTAGGACTTCTTCATCCTTGGGGTGAAGGGTGAAACCGTCGCGTAGGGCGCGGTCGGTACTCAATAGCTTGGCGGTGTCGCCCACGTTACTCCTCGTCGGTGAGGTCGAAGTAGCAGTTTCCGCATAGGTGGTTATTGTCGTCTTCGCGCTTGAACCGGCGCCGGATGGCCGCCGGCGCCCTCGAGAGAGGGTAGAGCCAGCCCATCTCCCAACGGCGCGGCGGACCTACCTGGTCGGGCGCCATGGGGAACTCCTCAAGGCATCGGTTACAGAACGGTCGGCGGTCGGTCTCTGGCATCGGCACCCCCCTAGTCTAGCCGGCCGGCGCGGCCTGGGCTCCGTCCCCCGATGCGCTTCCATGCGCCGCCGGCCGGTAACGGGATAGTAGCCGATACGGCTATCCTTGTCAAGGGGTAGTAGGCCGCCCTAGGTTGCCCTAGGGCGGCCGCTAGACAGATAGCCAGAAAGACAGATCCTCTTACCCGCCTCGCCTTGCCTAAGCCAGCCGTACCGAGCCGGAGCAAACCTCGGCCCGCCACACCACGCCCGCCTCGCCTTACCCTACAAAACCCCGCCGAGCCAGACCGGACACCACCCCGCCAAAGCTCGCCTCACCGTACCAAACCACGGCAGACCTCGCCCCGCCCGCCTCGCCGCACCCTACCTAGCCCCGACTCGCCCCACCTAGCCAAGCCGTACCTTACCCGACCCGCCTCGCCCTACCGCGCCAGACCCTACCAGACCTCGGCTTACCTCGCCTTGCCACACCTTACCCCACTATCAGGCCGGCACCGCCAAGAGCCCCGTAAGGAGCCCGTGAAGGTGCCGTAGCCTTTCGTGTAGGATACTATCCCCGTCTTCTTCCAGTAGCCCGCCCTCGATGAAGGCGATTAGCTGCTCGACGTACTCGCGGACGGGGAACCCGCCGACCCGTTCGTTACCCCGATACTGTGCCGGCGTCAGGGTCGCGCCTGCTAGGTGGCCGATGGAGCGTTTTAGGATCACGCACTCGCCGTCCGGCCCTACGGCGAAACGGCCATGCCTGATTTCCTCGACGGTAGCCTTCGAGAGATTTAGGGCGTCGATGATCCGTTGGGGCGTGATCTTCAATTCTTCTGCCCGATTCAGACAGAAGGCGTGGTCGATTGGCGTTAGTGGCTCGCCGTGGCCGGCGTTTAGCCGCGCCGCATCGAGGAACATGTCCGCCTCGGTCTCGTAGCGGCGCCACTCGACCGCGATCATCCCATCCGGCCCCGCGAATTGCTCGGTCGCCTTGATGCGGTGGAAGCCGTCTACGACGGTCTTTGTCTCCCGATCCGCGATAACCGCCGGTAGTATCCGCCCGCAGCGTAGGGCCTCGACCAGGCGCCGAAGGTTCACGCGGCTAAGGCTCCGCCTCGGCTGTAGGGCCTCGTTTACGAATAGGGTACTGATCTTGACGTTGGCGACCCGCGCGGTCATTTCGGTTTCTTCCCGTTGACCGCTGCGGCCTCAAAGCGGCCGAACGTTCCCCCCTTCTCAGGGCGGAACTCTAGTAGCCCTGGGTAACGGCCAGCATTATTCAGCATCTCGACGATCAGGTCGGTAGATGCCCATTGGCCGGCGTCGTACTCGACCACTACCTCGATCTCCCACGGTAGCGGGATCATGGGCCGCGCCCTGACCACGCCGGAGCGGGCGACCACGACGCGCCGTAGGTCGATCTCGTAGGTGGTGATCGGCTCCCCGTCTCGATAGAGGACGATCTCCGGCTGCGGTAGAAAGACCGTAGCGGCCATGACCTGCCACAACGGCTGCTTTCGTTTCTTGCCGGCGACCTGGACTTCGTAGCCCTTGCAAGCCGTGATTAGGGCCTCTCGGACGGCTCCCCCTGGCACAAATAGCCGGCCATCGGCTAGCCGGTAGGCGCCGGCCTCGGCTTCTTCCTCGACACTAGGCGGCGCCTCGGGCTTTGAGGCTCCGCCACTACCCTCCGCCGGCTCCCCGCCGATGGTGCCGCGCGGACGCATCCCCTTGCTAGAGTGCATCAGTATGGGGCTGATCCCCTTGATCGTGGTCTTGAACGTTCCTAGCTTCACCGGTGTTTTGTCCTTTCCTTGGCTATCGAATCCCCTACCCTGTCCTCGCCTGCCTTACCCCGCCTCGCCTAGCCGGACCCTGTCTTACCAAACCTCGGCCTGCCCCACCTCGCCTCGCCCGCCTCGCCCTACCCGAACCCGCCTTACCGCACCCCGCCAGGCCTTACCGCACGCCGCCCGAGCCCGCCATGCCTTACCGCACCCCGCCCTACCCGCCTCGCCTTAGCCTGCCGGAGCTAGCCAGACCTTGCCCCGCCTTATCATGCCTCGCCCAACCCCGCCCCGCCTTAGCTGCCTCGCCTCGCCGCACCTGACCTAGCCCCACCGTAGTGCGCCTCACCTCACCATGGCAGACCGCACCATGCCCGCCTCGCCTCGCCCTGCCAAGCCCAACCTTGTCTCGCCCCGCCCAAGCCAACCGCGCCGCGCACCGCCGCGCCCTACCAAGCCCGACCTCACCCGACCCGCCCCACCTCGCCTTGCTAAACCTGGCCACACCATGCCTTACCATTCCACGCCGCGCCTCGCCGCACGTAGTTACCATGCCGCACCGTAGTAAATTACCGTGGGGAGCCATACCGTCGCATGATAGCCGATACGGCTAGTGGATGTCAAGGGGGGTTAGCCGACAAAAGTGATCCGGCCGCCACCTTTAAGGGCGTGGTAGACGGCGCCGGCGACGGCGTCGATCACGTCCTTACTACCGCCCTTGGGGTGATCTACCTTCTTGCCACGGATGAGGTCGAGGGACTTCCCCTCTTTCTGTAGGATGGGGTAGGGGTAGAAGCTGAGGTGGTCGCCGTTGATTAGCTCTTGGAGCGTGTCGTGGCCGATGGTGTCTCGGTCAAGGGAGAACTCCCGAACCTTGAAGCCCTCGCGCTTAAGGATTTGCTTGCTGTCGTAGGACTGCCAGCCGTCGTAGCTGACCAGGCCGGCCTTAACCTTGAACCCGCGATCCTGCCAGTCGCGGATTAGCTGCCGGACTCGCTCAAACGATATCTCGCCCTTCTCCTCGCGGACTGGCGGCGGCTTAATTTGCAGGACGACGTCTACGACGATCTTCTTGGCCTTCGGGTTCGGGTCGCCTTCCTTGGTGGCGAAGTAGGGACAGCCAGGTACCGGCTTATGAGCCATGGCGATCCCGCAGGCGTCCCGCTTAGCCCCGAGGTCGACGTGAACAAACCGCCTCGCCGGACAGCAGGGCTTGAACCACTCCGCCAGGCGGCCGCTATCGTCGTAGGGATGCCCAGGCCGGCTAGTATCAGCCTGGCGATCCCACCGCTCGGGATCGGGATAGTAGCCCTCCGCCGAGTGCGGCGGGCGGGCGCCGAAGTCGCGCCAGAACGCGCGGGGATTGTCGGCGCCGTTCTGCGTTTTCCAGAGCCCGTCCTTCGTGAAGTTACGGTTGGCTTCCCAGGTCGCTAGCTGTAGGCCGAGCATGTTCGGGTGCGTCGGCGCATCGTCGGCGTCGAACTCTAGGGCATCGTCGAGTAGGCGCATCGACTTGTCGCCTTCCCACTCCGGCGACGTTAGGACTAGCATCCGCGCCGCGTCCTTGAAGGTGGCGGTGGTAGCGCGCATCTTGTCCCACACGTCGTCGGCGTTATCGTGGCCCTCGGTATCCTTGAAGCGGGCGAGCTCGTCGAGGATGACCATATAGGACGTGCCGCCGACCTGGGTCGTCGCCTTGGAGTGGCCGCAGCGGATCACGATGTTCTTGGGGAGCCGGATTTCGAGGCCGGTAACGACGGCCTGCTCGCGGATCGTCTGAAACCAGACGCCGCCCGTATTCAGGCGGTCGAGGATGTGCTTAAAGACGTTGTTCTTCGCCTGCCGCTCCGCCGTCGCCATGTTGAGGATCTGGATTTCCTGATTAGGCGCGAGCCCGTAGTAGGCCTGGGGGTCGGCCAGGGAAAGTAGCTCATAGGCTCCATACCAGGCGCAGACCGAACCGACGACGCCCTTCCCGCTCCTCATGCCGCACACCAGGACCAGGATCGTGTAGGCCGCCAGCGGCGACATGAACTCCGTCAGGACTCGGTATTCCATCGGGAAGCTGGTCTCGATGTTCGCCAGCCCACAGAATCGGGCGTCCGTGCCGAAGGTGAGCGGGTCGACGATCCCGCCCATGGTAGCCGATGATGCGCCGGCGCCCTCGGGCGACGGTAGTAGGAGCCCCATCGCCGACGTGTCGACGCCGGCTAGCGCGAGCATCTGCGTGATATTCAACTGTAGGGCCGGAGCGTCAACGGGGATACCGGCGGCGCGGGCGATGTTCCGCCGGCACTCAAGGACAATCGCCAGCGCCTTCATCCGCGCCATGTCTCCTAGCGCGGCGTTCTCATGGTCGAACATGGCCGACCGCATTATCAGCATCAGCCCGTCGATATAGGTCGCCAGGGCGGCAAGCCCAATGCCGGCCTGTAGGTCGGCGACCTGCTGCTCTTTGATAGCGCGGATGTCGGCAAGAACTTGATCGTAGGGGTCGGCCTGGTCTACGACGAGCTCGGGCATCTGCGAGCGTAGGGCTGCGAGAATACGGATCGGCGACTCCCCCATAAGATGAAGGCGCCGGACGTGCTGCCGGCGTAACGCGATCCGTTCTGCGTCCATTCGGACTAGGCTAACCTTGGGCGGCATGGGCGGATTCTAGCACGATCTCCGATCTCAGATCGGCGGGGTCGAATCTAACGCTAGTCTGTAATGCTCCGCCGCGCGCCAGCGGGCGGCGGGCGGCCAGGGCCACTTGACGATCTCCCATGGCAAGCGCTCGGCGTCCTCGATGGTCGGCGCTAGGTCGACCGTGCCGGCCCCGCCGACCCAGGACTTGACTAGCTCCAACGGGGCTGCTAGGAAGTCCGCTACGTCGATAGCGATGGACTTCTCCCCCTGCGGCCAGATCACAAAGACGTGTCGGCTAGCCGATTGGCGGGCCATCCAGTCCTTGAATAGGTCGACCTGCCCGCGCATATCCCGCCCAGGCACAAACCGAGCCAGGGGCGCCGGCGGCGCGGGGTCGAAGGTAGTCATCTTGACGCGGCATATCCCCCACTTGATCGCCCGCGAAAACTCGTAGTAAAGCTCTCGGAACTCCGCCCAATCGCTCTCGGCCTCGTAGGGCGCGCAGGGTACAAAGAATAGGTGGCTATGAACGTGGTTGGTGTGGATGTCCTGTAGCAATTCGACCAGGCCGGCCGTGGGGATGGGCTTGCGGAAGGCGTAGCGTATGCGCTCCGAAAGGCCCTCGACGCCTAGCCGGCAGGACGATGGGCGGGCCGCGTACATGGCGGCGCGCGAGCGGCGGTTCCTAAGGGCGCGGTAGGAGAACGATTGGGCGTCGAGCTTACTGTCTATGTCTGTGAACCAGGGCAGGGCCGCCGGATCGTTGGACACTAGCCGGACGCGCTCCTTCGCCGCCTGTAGGCGCGTCATTTGACGGGTAACGTACTGCCCGTCCGGCTGGAATTGATAGATTTGCTGCCAGGACGTTGAACAGAATAGGCACTTGTTGGGGCATCCCTTGGCGACGATTAGCTGTACCACCTTGTCGTCGTTACGGATCGGCGGGACCTGCCAGTCGATGTAGGTGTCGGGCTCCGCTAGCGTAGGCGCGGGCGCCGCTAGTAGCCACGGTCGGGCCACGTCGCGGCCCAGGCTGGCAATCTGACGGCGATCTAGGGCGTAGGGGTAGGTGGATACCCACGACCGGATTTCCTCTAGCGTCTTGCCGGCAGCGATGAGGGGGAGGAGCTCGCGCATAAAGGCGAAGGCTTCGCCGATGGCGACGGCGTCGGCGGTGTCGAGGGCATGGAAGGGATTAGCCGACACGCCGCCGCCCGTTATGACGTAGGGCGCGGCGGCGCGCTTAGCGGGCGCCGGCTCTACACCTATGCTACGGAGCGCCCGCCGGCTAGCCGCCGAGAAGTTTTTGGCGCCGGCGTGGACTAAGAGGATGATGTCGGCGGTCTTCGGGTCTACCAGGCTAACGCCGGCCTGCCGGCACTCCCAGGATAACCAATGGCCGACGATGGACGCGACATAATCCTCGGCGTAGGCGGCCGACGTCTTCTCGTTAGCGTCGACGATGGCTAGGCGGGGCATGATTAGGACTCCGGCGCGGGCTCAGGCTCGGTCTCGACCTCAACGCCGACCGTGGCTAGGCCGGCGTTGATGATGAAAACGACGCCGGCGCGGTCGTCCTCGGGGTAGTGTTCGCGGATGTAGGCTAGGAGGGCTTCATAGGTTGACGTGGGCATGGCTACTAAGATTTCGCCGAACTGTAGGCCGACGTAGCCGCCCGACTTCGCCCGTAGGGCCGCGAAGTTATCGTTGGTCCTGGCGCTATCCTTGCCTAGCCGTAGCTCGTTCTCGGTGAAGCCGGTTAGCGAGAGGTCGCCGCCCTCTAGACGGATTTCGTCCTGGATCAGCATTAGCTCGGCCTCATGCCAGCGGCCATGAATCCGGTTAAGGGCCTGGTTTATCAGCTTGGCGTCCAGCTTTGACACGTCGATCTCGACGACGGGGACGCGGGCCATCCCTATGTCGATGGCCGCCTCGAGGCGCTGGTGTCCGCCGATCACGCGGCCGTCCTCTTGACGGATGATGATCGGGTCGACCATCCCCCAGGTCTCTAGCGACCGCTTAAGGGCTTCCATCTCGCCCTCGGGCATGTAGCGGGGGTTTCGCTCCGCCGGCTTAAGGGCGCGGGGGTCGGCGTAGTGGATCTCCAAGCCGTCCGTTACTTTAGCCATGGCGTAGTATGCTCGCAATCCTGGCGCTTGACCAATCGCCGTGTCGGGTCAGCCTGATTATCTGCTGGACGCCGGCCTTATAGGCGGCCGGTATCTCCGGCACCGGCTCCTCGCTGCGGCAAATATAGACGTTCGGGCCTAGGGCTTCAAGGATGGCCGGTAGACAGGACTCCCCCTGGGCCGTCATGCCGATGGGGATCACGCGCCACACACACTCGAGCGCCGCGACGATAGCCGCGCGCTCGTCGAAGCCAAAGAACGGCCGGCCGGCGCCTTTAGCATGGCGCACTAGATCATCGGAGTCGATAGCGACGATTAGGTCGTCGCAGTAGGACGCTGCGTGTTGGAGCATGGCTAGGTGGCCGACGTGAAAAAGGTCGTAGCATCCGTTAGTCAGGCCGATGGTGCGGCCGGTTGCCCGCCTCGCTGATGCTAGCGCTAGTCCCAGGCCGCCATCACCGGCAGGGATAATCTTGCGCCGGCTAGGGAATTCTGTCGTTCCTCGCTCCATCGGTAGATCTCCGTCCACCTTACGGCCTCATTATACCCCTGCTTCCGTATCCGTAGACCGGCCGCCACGCCGGCGATGTGCGCGGCCATGAGTACCTCTTTGCCGCCGGCTAGGGCCACGGCCAGGGTGCCGGTGAATACGTCGCCGGCACCGCTGATGTTGACTACCGGCGCGGGGTTAGGCGCCGCCGGTGAACGCTCGACTCCGCCGGCGGACACAACGATGTGGCCGCGCGCTCCGCAGGTAAGGACTAGGGCGCCGACGCGAAGATGCGCCCGATAATCGAGGAAGTCCTCGTTAGGGGAGTCGAAGGTTACGCCTGGCGCGTCCTGGATCGACGCCTTTAGCACGTCGAGCCCTTCCCACTCGCCGGCTATGCGCCGGCAATCGCCGATGACCGGAACCCCCAAGGCGGTATGAGCCCAGGCGATGATCTCCGCCGGCCACGGCTGCCCCTGGTAGTCCACTAGGACGGCGGCCGATACGGCGCCGCAGGGCTCCATCGCGTCGCGGTAAAGCCGCGGTGGCCACTCCTCGTCTAGCCGGAATACCTCTTGGGGCCGGCCGGCCGTCTCGGCGATGAATCGCGTCTTGGACGTCTCGGCGATGTAGCGGGCCTCGGGTAGAACGCCGAGGCTCTCGATCTGGCGGGCGACGTTGACGGCGCCGCCGCCGGCCTGGGTTTCGCTCCGACGCAGGAATACGGGTAGCGGCGTTTCGCGCGATAGGCGCTCCGCCGCTACCCGTACAAATACGTCTCTACAGGCGTCGCCGATAACGAGGATAGGGTCGCGGGGTAGCCAGTCCGGCCTGTCTTCGCTCATTCGGGCTCCGTGGGTTGCCGGCGCTGCCGCTTGAATCGACGCTCTAGCTCGGCTAGAGCCAGAGTTAGCATCTTGGGGTGCCGGACGTTCTGACTACCGCTCTCCCATCGGGAGATGGTGAAGGGGCCGACGCCTAGGTAGTCGCGTAGCTCGGCCTGTTGGAGCCGCCACCGCTGGCGGAAAGCCTTGATGTCTTCGGCGGTTGCGGGAGTGATCGGGTCTTCGTCTGCCAACTAGCCCACCTCCTACCGCCGATTATGCCGTATCGGCTACCCGCTGTCAAGCCTCGATGGGGCCTGGCACCGGCGCGTGGCGGCCACGGGCGACGGGGTTAGTGTTGGTATGCCAGAAACGCCCATCGTCGAATTGCAGGGTGTCGCCGCAGATGGAGCACTTGCGGGTAGGGACTAGGTTCTCGACCTCATTGTTCGTCGGATCGCCGTCCAGGTGGTGTAGAGCTACCTCGTCGCGGCGCCGTTCCTGGTTTAGCAGGTCCTCGATGCGTTCGGCTAGCATCTGCTTTCGCCCATCGCTGAGCCCCCAATAGTAGGCGATGACGCAGCCGGCGATGATGAAGATCGCCGCTATCAGGATATCTAACCCGTTCATTCTCGGGCTCCCTTCCGCCGGCTAGGTGCCGGCACTCATGATCGCCGGCGACACCGGATGCAGGTAACGTCGGCGAGGTCTCCGCGCTTGAAAAACTTGACGTCGTTAATGCGGCGGCTCTGCCCGCATCGGGTAACGATGAACGCTACCCTCTGGCGGACGATGTTCGCGTTGACGAGGACGTGAATCTTTGGCGTAGCCGTTCGCAGCTTTAGGGCAAAGCTACCGACGATGATCGTAGGCGGTGGCATCATCTACACCGTTTCTTCGGGGCCTCGATTGGCTTCGGCGACGGCCTTAGCCAATAGCCAGTTGTGGATCTCCGCGCTAGTAATCCGCCACGGCTGGTCGCCTGGCCAGCCGGCTACTACGTCGAACTTGAAGCGCTGGTGGTAGCTCACCGCTGCGTCTTCGGACGTCTCGCATAGTAGGATGGCTAGTGATAGCTGCGCTGGCCCACTACCGGCATACCCCCAAGAGAAGCCGGTCGGCGAGTGATTCCAGACCCTTAGCGACGGTTCAAGGGGTAACGGTTCCCCGTCGCGGAAGGCGCCGTGCGGCGGGACGCCCTGGTAGACATGGTTAGGCGCATCGCAGATCTCGCAGGGATGGCCCGCCTCTCCGATTCGTACTAGACCTTCGTCCATGACCTCGTTCTCCTTCCCAGGCGCCGCCGGCCCCGCCAAAGGCGGTCGGCGGCGCGTCTGACATAGCGGTTGACGTAGCCGTTCGTCCAGAGCTCGTACTTGACGGCGCCGCAATCGCAGGCGTAGGTGACCGTCTTGGGGTTCCCATCGGCGACCCTAGCGAGCCGGTTTCCAGGGTCGCCGGCGGGGTCTATGGGCGCGGCCATCGCCCACTCATGCCGGTGTGTTAGGCCCATCGACTACCTCGATTTCGTGCGCCGCCGGCCGGCTTATGCGGTGGAGCCGCGACGGCCGCCGGCCCGATAGGTACAGGATTTCCGCTAGCCTGGCGACGATAGCTCGGACTAGGCTCATGTCACTAGCTCGGGCTCGCCGTCGATGTAGGCTAGGTGGAGCCGCTTGCGCTGGCCGCCGTTAAGGCGCTGTAGGCCCCAAAGCATCGCTCGGTAGTTTCCGGTCGCCACCACCTTGACCTTGACCGTTTCCTCTGGCAGCCGCGCGCTGGCGTTCAGGTGCATCGTGATCTTCCAGCGGTAGCTCGGTGGTCTAACCCTCTTTTCCTGCATACCGTTCCCCCTTCCGGCTCTAACGTCAGGGCCGGCAGGCGCCGGCCCTAGCGAGAGGGCCGGAAGCCCTCTCGATCCGTAGCCCTAGGGCGTGGCTTCAACGGGCTCGCGCTCCGGCTCAGCCTCGGTGCCGAGCACCGCGACCTTCTCGCCCCCCGCCGTCTCGACGGCGACGGCTACGTGCCGCTGGATCGGCGTCTTGTCCTTCGCCGCCGCCATCGGGTCGATCATGACCGCGTGGGCCGGTGTGGGCCGGCCGGCGGCGCGCACTCTCTTGGCGCCCTCGCACCGGCACTTCTCGGCCGGCCCAGGCGTCTTATAGAATCCCTTCTGGCAGAAGGTGCATTGGTAGCGCATCTTCTTGACGCCCCTTGGCTTCCCAGGCGCCCTCTGGCGGGCGGGCGCCTTAGCCTTAGCCGCCTTAGCCGGCTTCTCGGGCGCGCCGGCCTCTACCGTGCCCCTGGCGCGCCTGGGTACGATCTTCTCGACCCGCGCGCCGTCTTCTGGATACTCCGCGAGTAGGGTTGCCAGGGCCTTGTTGGCGGTCTCGGCCGATGTCCACTTCGCGGCGTCCGCCGCCGTGGGCGACCATCCGCCGCCGGTCTTGGTTCCCCTTACCCCACGGCTCCGGTATTCCTTTACCCCTTCTGGCCCGTCCCTGACGATAACGAACCTGTCCATTCTGAGCCCCTTTCTGCTACTAACTAACCGTCCGCGCCGGCGCCGGATCGGGTATCCGGCGCCATCGTGGTAGGTTAGCGCGCCTTGGCCATGGCCGGTACAAGCTCGCGCTCGTAGGCGGCCTCGATCTCGGCGAAGGCGGCGTCGATGTCGACCTTCGTGAGCTTGGCGATGATCCGTGCGGCGTCGGCCTTGAAGTCGGCGTCGCGGCCGAACATTACCGAGTCCATCTTGCGGCTATCGGCGTCTCCGTCGCCCTTCGCCCGCCGGCTGCGGTGGTCTACCCAGGCGGTGATCCCGTTAAGGACTCCCCAGGCGGTCGTGCTCGTCGCCGTCTGCTGGTTCATGGCCTTGGCGACTTCTTCCATCCGCTGCTCGTAGATCGTCTTGTGGTAGGCGCCGGCGTCCTTGGGCGGCGCGGGGAAAAGCTGCTCTAGCAGCTTGTGGATGTGGGGGAGCCCGTCGCGGTCGTCGAGGGCGCCGGCGATCTTGGCGAAGGCCGCGATCTCCTTGGTGACGATCCCTAGGACTCGGCGCGCCTCGGCTACCTTCGCCTCGAGGGACTGCGTGTGGTAGATGCGCGCCTCGATGGGCTTCCGGTGGCGCGGGCTCCAAGCCAAGTTCAGGGTGTTGTTGCAAACTACCCTGACCGTGGTAGGGAGAACGCTGAGGGCCGTGTGTCCATCATGGCCGTTGACCAGTAGGATGTAGGGGATAACCTCGTCGCTGCCACCTACCCAAATCGACTCCGGCCGGCGCGCTAGCGCCCACACCTTCTTGCCGCTGAACAGGCTGCCGGCGGTCTCGTAGCGTAGGTCGCCGGTGCCGACCAGGGCTTCGAGAAAGTCGAAGGCCGCCGCGTTCTGGAAGGGCCGGTAACGGTCGGACGTTACCGCATAGACCTGGCCGTCCACTACGCGGGTGACGGCCTTGTAGCCGGCGACGGCGGCCATGCGGCCGTTGACGCCGTGCGCGTAGAATCGGGCGCATCTCGACGTCCCAATCTAGCCTAGCCAGTTTCAGCGCGTCGGCGCCGGCTGGCGCTTCGTTGATGTGGGTGCCGAGCTTATGCCACGGCACCTCGCCGGTGTAGAACATGGTCTCGACTTCTGCTGGCATCTTCCCTTTCCTTTCGCTATCAGTTTATCCGTCCGATCCCGCCGCCTAGGGTGTAGCGGTTCTAGGGCCTATACAGGCCCGCGCGAACCTGGCCCCAGGCGGTAGGAGCCGGCGGATAAGCCGGCCATGCCCCATAGTAGCCGTAACGGCTACTGGTGTCAAGCATACGCGCGCTACCTTAATTGGCGGCCGGCGGGGGCTCGCGTAAGAGTTTCCGCCGGCTCCGTCTACCGTTCCCAGGGCTCGCGGTAGGTCTCGCCCAGGGCATCGTAAACGTCTTTCTCCGTCCTGCTGGCCAGGACCTCGCCTGTCGCCTCGTTGAAAAGGGCGTATTGATTGAGGATCATCCCCAGGCGCCGCGCGTGTTGGCGCTGGCGGATGTTCCGCTCCGCCGGCCCCGTAGCGAACATTAGGGCCGCTCCCCACGATTCCTCGGGGACTAGCCACACGTCCACCTGTACCCCGTCGATCTCGATGCTGGCGTTCTTGGCTTGCCCCTTGCCGCCCCTAAGCCGCGTCCCGCAGCTCAGTAGCGCGCTGAGGCCCCACACCGTTTCGTTCTCGCCGTTGGGTACGGCGACGATATCTACGTCGCCGACTTCTTCTAGTCCTCGGCGTACCGATCCGCAGATCTCGATCCGCTTGCAGAACGGGCGTAGGGCCTCGATGGCTCGCTCGCCCGCCTGCCGCGCCTCATACCGGCCGATTCGCTTCTTACTCATGGCTTGGTTCTCCTTCGACTAATGACCGCCGGAGTACCGGATGGCCGTTGACGATCTCGTAGTGGGCCTGAACGCTTGGCGGCGCGATATCGGTGACTACATAGCCACCGTAAGTCGCGTAGACATACCGCGCGCCGGTCGCCACCGCGACCCGTAGGGCATCATCGATGCTCGCTCTGTTATATCGCATCCATCCGTTCCTTCCGCTAGCCGATCTGGACAATGCCGCCGCAGCGGCTACAGTCCCAATGGTGCTTCCCGCAGTGGTCGTGGCGGCCATCGGCGACGTAGTAGGGGTCGTCGCCGCCGCCGTCACATTGGCACCAGCTGTCGGCGAATCGCTTTAGGGCATCGAGCTTAGCCTGGGTTACTTGGCCGGTGCCGTCGCAGAGAACGCACCGGATCGGTAGGTCGCTTTCGCCGTCTGCCCCATGGACTGCTAGGGTCTGCTTACCCGTCCCCTTGCAGGTTGGGCATGTAAGGGTCGCTGTTGGGATCTCCATGATCATCGTCCTTTCGCTAGTGCTTAGCCGTCCGCATGGCGCCGCCGTGGTCGGTGGCGTCATGCCGGTGGTTAAACCGGCGTGGCTAGGAGCCGTCGATTGACGGGTGGTTGATGGTGGCGCGGTGGCGCCGCAGGTCCTCGACCATGATGTCCAGGGCCGCCGGCGATACCCAGGCCGCCGTCCGGCGCTTGCCCATCCGGTTGACCGTCTGGACGGCGTAGGCGCCGCCGCAGAATCGGACTACCTGTAGGGCCTCGGTCTGAAACCCAAGCGGCGTTTTCATCGCCGGCGCCGCTGCCACGATCTCGTCGCCGTCCTCGTTGTATTCCATCGTCTCGTCCTTTCGCTATCGGCCTGCCTCATCAGAGCGCCGGCGGCCAGTCCGGCGCTGACGGGGCTCGGTTGCCCCGTTTCAGCTATCCTCGTTATCGGGCGCTTCTCGGTATGCAAACCGGCGCCGCATGGCGCCGCCGTCCCCTCCGTTCCTCGCTACCCTACGGAGCCGCCGCTACTCGCGTTACCGTTTTCGCTTCTCCGTTCCTGGGGTCTACCGGCGCTGCCCTGGGGGTTTTGGGCCTGGGGGCCGTCGTGCCTGGGCCTGTTCCCTGGCGATAACCGTATTGGCTCCCTCGCTCTGGCCGGTGGTCTGTGGCGCTTGTTGGGCCTGGCCTGCGCCTCGCCGGTTTGGTTCCATCCTCTATAGAGATTATATGCCGTAACGGCTACCAGTGTCAAGCATTTCCGCGCCACTTTACGACTATTTTGGGAGATTCTCGTAGCTGGTTTGCGCCCATGGCGCCTACTCGGAAGGCCCACCGGCGACGCCACTAATGCCGTCCCGATGGCCCGCGCATCGTCCGACGATGGGCCTATCGTACCCGCCGATAACATGGCCGAAACACGGAAATTGGGGGATGACGGAGTAGGGCAGGCAAGCGCGCGAGATGCCTGCAAGGGCGCCCAGGTGCCCAACACAAAACGCGGCCTGGCCAGCGATATCATCGCATGGCGGCCGACTTTGTACTGGCGAGCGGGGGAAATAGATACGGGAAATTGGCCGGTTCGGCTAATGCGCCATACCGGCGCGTTCCGTAGCGTATGGGCCGGACGCGGCGCAATTATCCGCCTACCGATACGAACTATCGGCTAGCGTCCTAGCACTACCAACAGTTAGGCCAGCCGCCACTACCGCCTGGGTTTGCCATACCGATCCACCGCGCTACGTTCCCGCCGACCGTGTAGTCGTCCCAGGGGTCGCCGCCGCCGGCGTCTTCCCAGGATAGGGGGTCGAATTGCGCGCGGCTCAGGTAGCCGTTCCCTGGCTGCCAGGGATGCCATCCCCACTCGCAGGGTATGACGTCGGTTAGTAGGTGATCGAGATATTCAGGCGGGCCGCCGGCGTCGCGGTAGCCGGCGGAGAAGGCGGCCATAAGGTCGGCCGGCCCCTCGGGCGGAATAGCTGGTGGCTGAGGAGCCCTCGGAACCGGCGCGGCCTCGGGCGCTAGTGTTGGTGTTGGCGCCGCCGTAGCGACGGGGCGAAGGCAAGCCGCTTGGAAGTCGACCGGCGCGGCTGCCGTATAGACCTGAGTCGTGGGGCTAGGGCGACTATCGCGCCGCCCGTCATGGAGCCCGCTAGGAAGCCTACCGCTAAACTGACCATACGCCCCCCCGATGATTACCGCTAAGACCGGCGCCATCAGCCATCCTCGGCGTAGGCGCCGGCCGCTGGCCGGCCCGATTACACTTGACCTCCACTAAAGGCTTTCACGACGCCCTCCTTCCGACTGGTCGCATGATGGTGAAGATGCTCGCCGCTGCACGTAAAGAGCATCAGGTTTTCGATGACGTTGTTAGCCCTGTCGCCGTCGATGTGGTGAACCACCTCGGACGGGTCGAGGAATCGTCCTAGAAAACGCTCCATCACCAACCGGTGTTCATAGACTCGGCCCCGCCGGCTAGCGTAGGGATGGAAGGGGACGTGCATTTCAACGTACCCCAGGGCGGTTATGACCCGCCCACTTTTCCATCGCGGGAAGCCCAACGCTCGCCGGATGTAGCCGCTCATTCCCTATCCTTGGCTGGCGGGGCGGCCCTGCACCGCCGTCTCCGGCACCGAGCCGGTGTCCTGCTGCCTAGACGACTCGCCAACACGTGGCCAATTCCACCCCATCAGATAGCGCCGATGAAGCTGATGCCGGCGCCAGATAATGAGCGCGTTCTCGAAGGGCGCGCCGGACGGCTCTCCTACGAAGGTTACCCGTCGCTCGAGTAGCCGGATCTCCGTCGCTTCCATGACGTAGCGGTGCCACCAATGGGTACTACTGTTGACGGGTAGTAGGGCCACTACTAGCTGCGCGCGGCCGCTCTCGACTTCCTCATAGGCTTTGCGCGCCCACTTCCCGATCCCGCGCCCATAGGGCGGATTGACGAAGACCGAGCCCCACCAATGGCCGGCTAGGCCGTCGCGGTAGGCTTCATGCTCATGATCTAGCCCGTAATAGAAATGCCCCACGCTAGTATCGACGCGGGCGGCCGCATCGAGGGCGAACCCTAGGGGGAGTTCGAGGTCTACCAGTAGGGCCGCGATAAGCTCCGGCGGCGTCTGCCACTCTGTCTTCCCGCTTGGTTCCTTCCCTGTCAGTAGTCTTCCCATGGACTCTCCTTCCCTATAGATGATCGACCGGCGGCCGGCCAAAGGGGGCGGCCGCTTCGCCTGTAGGCCATTGGCGAACCCTCAAGTCGTCCTCGCTCTCGCGCCAGGCTTCCCAGTTTTCGCCCTTGATGTCTAGGCCGGCCGGCCTTCCCTTCCGGCCGGCATCGCGCCACGTCCGCAGGCGTTGGCGAACGTAGTCCGTCCCCATTTGTTTCATGTAGAAGGCGCAGCCGATCTCCTTAGATGGCCACGTCTGCTGTTGAATGTCGCGCGCCCAATCGGGATTGAAGGGCCGCGCGCCAGGACCAGACTCGCCGCCTACGACGATGAGGCTTAGCCGGCCGAGACCGGCCGCGCCGGTCGAGCCGCCCTGCGGGAATACCGTTAGCCGCGTACCGCGCAGGGCGTCGTAGGTACTACCGGCGCCGTCCGGTAGTCGGATCGTCCGTAGATTCAGCGGGCCAAGTAGGGGCTCGGCGCTGAGCCATAGCTTCGCCGCCGGTATCTGCGCCAGTAGGGGTAGGCGGATTTCGGCATAATGCTGGTTCTCGACCGATACGCCAAGCCAGATGTTCTTGGGCCAGCGGGGTTCGGCGATGTGGCCGCCGTCTCCGACGCCGATGTACGGGTGTACCCACTTCCGCCACTCTGCTAGGCGCTCCGGCCGCTTCGTGAGTAGTAGGAAGGTATGCCAGTGGGCATCGAACATCGTTAAGAAGACCTGCTCCAAGAAGGCGTCCGGCACGTCGGGGTGGAAAAGGTCGCCCATAAAGGAGACGGCGTAAGTCTCCGGCTGGCGGCGATGGAGCGGGATTTCTAGGCGCTCGTCGTGGCAGATTACGCTACCCCAGGCCTGGTGGTGGCGGGCGCCCTGGCGCTTCGCCCAACAATGGGCGCACCCAGGCGAGACCGGCGAGCATCCGGTCTCGGGGTTCCAGCTTTTAGTCGTATAGATGATCCCCATCAGTCGCCCTTGGCCGGCCACTCGCCAGTGTCGATCTGGCGGCTAACCTCATCGAGGGCCTTCTTGGTGAGCAGTTTTCGCCAGAATAGAGGGAATGCCCGCTGGTAGTTAGCGCCAAGCTTTTCACATACCCACCGTGCGCCCGCTAGTTGGCCTCGTAGGTACGCTTCCCGCTCTGCCGCGTCGTCTTCTGCTGCACCCATTAGGGTCTCCTAGCCTTCGGCCCACGGCCGGCGGAATAGCTTCGCTAGCCAGCGGCGTATCCGCCGGCGCCGGCGCCGGTTCCGCATGGCCCTGCCCCGCGCTGCGGCCCCTGGGTGGCGATTATGAGCCCCACCTAGGAGAGGCTGGCCGTTGATCCAGCCGGCGTCTTGACTACGGTTACCGTCGTCGGGATCAATTCCCGTAGCTCGTCGATATGGCTGCTGATCAGCATCAGCCCGAATTCCCCCTTCACCGTCGTCAATGCCTCGATCAAGCCCGTCCGGCCCGCTCCGTCCTGGGAGCCGAAGCCCTCGTCCATGATTAGTACCCCGCATGGTGCCCTGGCCCTCCGCGCCAGTACCCGTGACAGGGATATCCGTATGCAGAA
Source organism: Methyloceanibacter sp. (assembly GCA_022865725.1). Lineage (GTDB taxonomy): Bacteria > Pseudomonadota > Alphaproteobacteria > Rhizobiales > Methyloligellaceae > Methyloceanibacter. Next base: position 56,287 of record JALHTP010000159.1, read on the forward strand.
GTCGATCCTGAAACGCTCCCCGCCGCTATAGTTTTCGTAGGGCCTCGTTCCCTGGGGGTCGGCGATGATGATGTCTAGGGTCTCGATGCCCTTCCCTGTCGTCTTCCCCACGCGCTGAGTGGTCAGATCAATGGTCGTCCCGCTGCTCATTAGCGCGAGTAGCCGATTGGCCTCGTCGCGGATGTTGGGGATCGCGGAGTCTATCAACATCGCCTGGACGCCGCGCGGCCCGAAGGCGGCCTCTAGCTCGCCGTAGGTGGCGGCCGCCTCGGCTATGGTAGTCCGGCGCTTCTCGGTCTCCCGCGCCCGTAGGTCGACCTCGGCTAGCTGGTCTAGCCGGCCCTTTAACCCGCTCTGACGGGCTCGGGCATCGTCCAGGGACTGGCGCGCGGCCGCCACATGGCCGACCGCGTCGATAAGGCGCTGGTGGAAGTCGCCCTGGGATTCGAGCTCTAGGTTCGCCGCGCTAAGGGCATGGTCGGCTTCCTCAAACTGCCGGTCTAGAGTAGCGTAGTCGGCCCGCCGGCTATCGAGAAGTGGGCCCAGGTCGGCTAGCTGGCGGACGGTCTCCTCTGCCTTGGCAAGCTCAGCCCTAGCCTGGACTAGATCGCGGGCGGCGGCGCGCGCTTGCGCCATGGCCTCGGGCGTCGGCGCCGGCCCTAGGGCGGCTAGCTCGCTCTCGGCCTCGGTGAAGGCTTCGTTTAGGGTTAGCTGTTCGGCCTGTAGGCGTTCAAGAGTCGCCTGGGCTATGGCACGGTCGCCGGTTAGCTTCTCGACCATGCGGAAGTGGGCCTCGCCCTTCACGTCCTGGCCGCAGGTCGGGCAGGTCTCAAGGGTAGCTGGCTCCGCCGGCATGTCTACAATCCGGTTGGCCTCGGTTGCTACCTGCCGGTTAATGCCTTCGCATTGCCGGCTTAAACCCTCAAGGCGCTGCCTAACCGTAGTGTGGCGGCGCTCGGCCACCTCTAGCTCCATCAGTAGTGCGGCGCGGTCGGCTAGGTCGATGGCCCGCGCCTGTAGAATGGCTACGGCTGCCGGCGTCGGCGACGCCGCGATCCGGCCTTCGAGGTCGGCGATGTCCTGCTCGGCCTTCCGGCGCTCAAAGGCTAGGCGCCCGAACTCGGCCTTAACGTGGTCGATCTCCTGGCGTAGGGTAGCCTGGGCGGCGTCGAGGGTGCGCGCTTCCGCCTCGGCGTCTAGGGACGCCGCCAGGACCTCGGAGAGCCCCGACACGTGGACGTCCATCTCGGCTAACTCGGCCCGCACGGCCGGCTCCGCTTCAAGTAGCTCTCGGGCCTGCCCAATGGCCGCATCGGCGGCCTCCACTTCCCCCGTGGCGCGTCTGTTGCGGTCGTGGGCTATATCGGCCCATCCCTGCCACGCTCCAAGCCCTAGGAGGCTGACTAGTACCGTCTTACGGTCGCCTGGGCCGGCCGTGGTGAACTGGTCGGCCTTACCTTGGACTAGGCAGGCGGTGTTGATGAAGGTGCGGTAGTCCATGCCGACGATCTGCGTGATTAGCTCCTGGGTCTCGCGGATCGTCTCGCGGGTCAGGCGCGTCTTCTCGTCCCCCTCGCTCGGGTCGACCTCTAGGGTTAGGGCGCTAGTGCCGGCGCGGCCGTCCTTGGGTAGCCGCCGCCGGCGGATCGCGCGGTAGACGCTACCGCCAGCCTCGAAGTAGAGGGTAACGCTGCACTCATCGGCGCCCTGGCGGACGATGTCGTCGTCGCTGCGGGCTCTACTCTCCCCCCACAACGCCCATGTTAGCGCATCGACCGCCAGGGCGGATTTACCGGCGCCGTTCTCGCCTGCTAGGGCGATGATATGGCTCCCTCGGAAGTCGATATCGGCGCTGGCGTAGGATAGGAAGTCGTTTAGGATCAGTCGGTGTGGAATCATCGTTAGCCTTCTTTCCGGTGATGAGATTGAAGCTGGCTACACGTCCGGCAATAGCGCTTCCCATTAGTGACGCGGGTGTTGGCTTCGTCGTAGGGATGGCCCTGTGGGCAATGGGTTCGCCTACTACCGCCCCCGCGACGCTTCGCCGCCATGTCGGCTAGGTTATCGGCCTGGGTTCCCGTCCAAAGGTGGTTGGGGTTACAGCAGGACGGGTTATCGCAAGTGTGGAGAATGTAGGGTTTATCGGCTGGCGGGTCGCCGAATGTTAGGCGATAGGCCAGAACGTGGGTGCCGATCTTTTGGAGAGAGCCGTCCGTGCGACTACCGACCCACACCCGCCCATAGCCGTGTTTGTCGGTGAACCTTACCCAGGGCCAGCAGGCGTTCGGCCCGCCCGAACGGTCAACCCCGCTAAGTAATTTCTGTAAGGCATCGTCGGCGTGGGGAATCGGCACTGACACCCCCCTTTCGTTCCTGCATAGTAGCCGTAGCGGCTACCGTATGTCAAGGGCCGGCTAGTCGACGGGCTTCCCCGCCATGAGTTCTAGGCCGGCCGTCCATAGGCGGCGGCACCGCGTTTCGTCTGGTTCCTTCGCCGCTAGGAAGCGCCACAGCGCATCGGGCGCTTCCATGGCTTCGACGTTCTCGATGTTTTCCCACCGCCGGCCCGCATCCGGCGCTTCGCGTAAGAGTCCGGCGATCCACCAGGCGCCGGCTTCGCGTAGGGCTTGGGCCGCCGCGCCTTCATCGAAGGCCGCTGCCTGTTCAGCCGTGCCGAACACTATCCTCATTCGGACTACCGCGTCGGCGATCTGCGGCTGACTCGTCTTAATCGTCTCGGCGATGGCCCAATTAACCGATTCCGGCGAGAAGGCCGGATCGAAGGTAGGGCTAAGCGTCACAAAGGGCCGGTCGGGGATGGTGTGGGGCGTAGCCGTTGCGAGCCCGCCGTCGCTGTCGATCTCGAACGTCCAGAACATCTTGTCCTGGCCTTCCTCTCCGAAGTCGATACGGGCGATGGAGCCGCAGTAAAAGGCTACAGGATGGCCGATTAGGAAGCCGCCGTGGTGGTAGTGGCCAAAGATCGCTACGGCGACCTCGGGCGGGATATCGCGCGGAGTGATCGTGGGCTCATACCCTAGGGTCATCCACCGCTCGCTGCCCTGGTCGGCGCCGGCGACGGCTAGGTGGGCTATGAGGACCTGGCGGTGGTCTGTGGGCTTACAGAGATCGGCGATCCTACTCCGTAGGGCCGCGTCGGCGGCGGCGCAGACCTCGTCGTAGGGCATGTCGCCCATGGCCGGCAGAAGGTTACGGACGCGCGGCCACGGTATGCCGATTAGGTCAACGTCCTCGCCGTTCCGTAGTCTTACGAGTTCGCGGCGCGGGTGGTTGAACGTAACGACCTGCCCACCTTCCGGTAAGCGGGCAAATGATCCGTCGCCGGTCTCTAGCAGGCTGATGGTATCGAGGACATTAGCGCGGAAGATGTCGGCGTCGCCTTCATGGTTACCCCTAGCGATGGCTACCGTGATACCGGCCTCGACAAGCCGGCGAAGCTGGTAGAGAAATAGGTATAGCGTCCGTTGGGGCGGGTTCCGGTGCTTGAAAATGTCGCCGGCGATAGCGAATAGGTGGGCCTCTGTCTCGATGGCATGGTCTACCGCCCGCTCAAAGTTGTCGAGGAAGTCCTTTAGCCGGCGCGGGGCGCCGGCCTCGTCTAGGCCGCCCACGTTGTCGATCCCTAGGTGGAGATCGGCGACGGCTACGCCTCGGATGATCGCTGTCATGGCACCCCCCTTTGCTACTCTACTATCCGTTACGGCCTGGGCATGATAGCCGATACGGCTATCGCCTGTCAAGGCCCTTAAGGACGTGGCATAGGTAGGCCGGCGGTAAGATGATCGCCGGATTTACGATCCGCTCCTCGACCGTCTCGCTCACTCCGGCAGGTAGGGTTCGTCGGGGGTCATTCAGGGCCAAGGTATGCGTTGTCCAGATCATGATCCCGTCGTGTAGCGCGTCCAGGATCGCCTTAGTCCCGTAGCGGCGGACTAGAGCTCGGGCGCCGAAGCGGAAGCTAAGGTGGCGATACATCCACTCGGCTAGGCGTTCCTCTGATGAGCTCAGCCGGCGCGGCGCCGGTAGGGCCGGCCGTCTAGCCGGCACCGTGCGGCGCTGGCGGGTGCCTTTAGGGCGGGGCTCAGGTAGGGCAAATTGGGGAGCGTGGATGTCGAGGACGTTCGGTGGGAGAGGGCGGGGTTGACGTACCGGCAGGCCGCTTGGCATAATAGCGGAGTCCTTTCCCTTGCTGCGATAGGGATGGTAGCGGGCCGATGGTAACCCCACCGGCCCGCTGCGTCAAGGTAGATTAAAGGGGTAGCCGCGTTAGCCTAATCGCCGCCTTCCCCTTCCCCGTCGCCGGCCGGCAGGTCGCTAGGCTCCGGCTCCGGCTCGACCTCCGGCTCGAACTCCGGCTCGGGCTCCGCGCCCTCAAGGGCTTCCGGTGGGCCGCCAGCCTGTCGCTTCGCCTCTAGCTCGGCTAGGCACATCGGGCATCCTATGTTGGGTAGGAGCCGGTGGACGCCCTCATTATGCTCGGCGATAATCTCGCCGATGTCCCACTCCGGCGGCGCTTCCCCTAGCGCCGGCTGGCGGACGCCGCCACGGATGATAACGTCGTGTTGCTTACCCCGCGCACCCCAAAGCGTCGGCAGGCTTTCAGGGTCGGGGTTAGGTACATCGAGGATGATCCGTAGAAGCGTTCCCTTCGGCTCCCAATCGGCTACATTGGCCCGAAAGGCTAGCTGGATCGCGCCGGCCTGCGGTTTCCAGCCGCGTAGGCCGATGACTTCGCGGAGCCGGCCCAGGACGGCCCCTAGCTGCGATAGGGCTGCGTCGACATCGCCGGCGTTAGCGTTCTGGATGTCGCCGATGATATCGCCGACCCCGTCCTCGCTATCGAGGAGTTGGAGCGCCCACCTATATTCCGTTATGTTCACCACCCCTGGTATGTCCGCCTTGGGTTCGTCCTTATCAGTCCCTTTCGCCAAGTCCGGTCTCCTTCCTTTGACGCTATTCCGGCGGCTCCGCCGGCGCCAGCTTGACTAGCTGCTCCCATGCCTTCGGGCAGTCCGTGATCTCCCCGATGTCCTTGAAGTTCAGCGCCGCTAGGATGGCGGCGGTATTCCGGTAGTGTAGATGCTCAATCGCATGGCGGATCAGGCCGTCCCTGGTCTCCGGCGCCCGGACTAGGCCGCCGCCTACAGGCGGGCGGCTCTGGCGCCGCCCTGGTGCCGGCGTGGCCGGCGTAGTGCGGGCCATAGGGTCGGGAACGGGCGCTGGCGCCGGCGCTGGCGTAGGCGCGGGCTCAGGCTCGACGCCCTGTTTG
>JALHTP010000160.1 GCA_022865725.1 Methyloceanibacter sp.
CCCGTGCAATCGAAGGCAAGGTCGGCCTCGACGATCCTCGGCTCGCGCGATCCGCGCGCGCGGAGCGTGAGCTTGAAGACGCCGTCATCTTGCGCGACGCCGGTGACCGACCCATGCAGGAGCACGGCGCGGCCCTCGCTGAACTCGGCCTTCAGGCGGCTGTGCACTTCCATGGGAAGGCGGTGGCGATGCGCGTCGAAGAACGGGCGGAGATGCCGCAGAAAGCGCGCCTGCTCCCCGGTGGGAAGGCCTTGCCAGATGTCTTGCAGCGCGGGGCGCAAACCGTTGACGACCGCCTGCCACGGCGTGCCGCCTTCCTCCGCCATCTCGCAGGCGATGCGGATCGACGCGGCCAGCATGGAGACGTGCTTGGAGCGCGGCAGCCCGATCTCTTTCGGCACCACGCCCACAAAGTCCGGCCGCCCTCCCGACTCGCGGTGCAGAAGGACGGCCGGTGGCCTCGCTACGCCGCTAGGGAGCGCCTGACTTCAGGCTGGCGAGGTCGATCACGAAACGGTAGCGCACGTCATTCTTGAGCATGCGCTCGTAAGCCTGGTTGATCTCCTGAATGGAAATCACCTCAACATCGGCGGCAACTCCGTGCCGCCCACAAAAGTCCAGCATCTCCTGGGTCTCGCGAATGCCTCCAATCATCGAACCGGCTAGGCTCCTCCGCTTGACAATGAGTGGGCCGGCCGAGAGTGGCGTCGGATCCGGAAGGCCCACCAGCACCATGATGCCGTCGCGGCGGAGCAGCTTGAGATAGGCGTTGTAGTCGTGCGGGGCAGAGATCGTGTCGATGATGAAATCGAAACGGTTGGCATTCTCCTTGAACACCGCCTCGTCCTTGGTGACGAGGAAGTCGTCGGCGCCGAGTGCCAGCGCGTCGTCGCGCTTGCCCGGCGAGTGGCTGAGCACGGTGACATGCGCGCCGAAGGCGTGGCCGAATTTCACCGCCATGTGGCCGAGGCCGCCGAGCCCAACCACGCCGAGCTTGTCGCCCGCCTCCAGTCCGAAATGCTTCAACGGCGAGTAGGTGGTGATGCCGGCGCAGAGCAGCGGCGCCGCGCGCTCGAGGGGAATGCCCTTGGGGATCGAGAGCACGTAATTCTCGTCGACCGTGATGCGGGTCGAATAGCCGCCATAGGTCGGCGTCTTGCGATCCTGCTCGTAGCCGTTATAGGTCGCCGACATGCCGATCTCGCAATATTGCTCCTCGCCGGCGCGGCACGCCTCGCAGCGGCGACAGGAATCGACGAAGCAGCCCACGCCGACAATGTGGCCCGGCTTCCATTTCTTCACGTGATCGCCGACCTGGACGACTTTGCCGACGATCTCGTGGCCGGGGACCATGGGGAAGATCGAGCCGCCCCACTCGTTCTTCACCTGATGGATGTCCGAGTGGCAGACGCCGCAATAGAGAATGTCGATCAGAACGTCATGCGGGCCGGGCTCGCGCCGCTCGATCAACCAGGGCATGAGCTGCGCCTTGGCCGCTTTGGCCGCATAGGCCGGGGTTTTGAGTGTGACCTTAGACTCGACGAGGGTATCCATGACTACTCCGCTTCTTGGGGATGGGGGTGCACCATCCTAACGCGCGGATCGGCATTCCGGTTTGCGGCATCGCGGCACGACATGACGAAAGCGAAGTCGCGCCCCTGAGTGTTCAGCGCAAGCTGGACCCAGAGCATCGCCAGCGGCTCAAGCAGGCGCGCGGCCTTCAGCTCGCCGGCATCGATGGCCTCGAAGCCCACATCTGCGACAATGCGCAGCACGGTCTTTTTATCGGGACCGCCGGGGCCTGAGACAAACATGACAGCCTTGCCTTCGGGGAAACCCGGCTTCGCCATCACGCCGACGCCCGTGCTGTTGAAGGCCTTGTAGAATTTCGCCTTGCGCGCCTGACTCTGGAGCAGCTCGGCGCCCGACGTGTCGAAGCCGACCGCAAGCCGGGTGAGAGAAGGATTGATCGGGTTGGTCGCGTCGATGACGATCTTGCCGGCAAGCTCCCCGGCAAATTCGCAGACGAGTGACTCGGTCGCGATCCAGGGCGTGGCGAGGATCACCGCGTCCGCGCCCCGCAGCGCTCCGGAGACGGTCTTGGCTTCGGCGAAAGTTTTGGCGCTCCGATCTTCGGCCTTGGCCGGGTCGCGCGTCCCATAGATGATTGTGTGACCCTTGGCCCGAAGGCCCGTTCCTAAGGTCTTTCCGACATTCCCCGCACCGATAATGGCGATCTTCATTGCCACGCCTTGCTTGCCGGTTTGCCGGCGAAGCCCCTGTTTCAGTGGCTCGTTTGCCCTTGCTCATTACATGGGCACTTGCGCATCATCATTCCAATCGATGATATCAATGACCAGTATCGACCATGCTAATCTGAGCCGGCTCGACCTTAATCTTCTGGTCGCGTTCGATGCCTTGCTGACGGAGCGCAGCGTCACGCGCGCCGCGGCCCGCATTGGGCTTGGCCAGTCGGCGATGAGCCACAATCTGGCGCGGCTCAGGGCGCTGTTCGGCGACGAACTGCTGACCCGCGGCGCCGACGGCATGCGGCCGACCCCGCGCGCGCTTGCGCTCGCCGATCCCGTGCGCGTCAGCCTTGCGCAGATCCAGGCGACGGTGCTTCAGCGCGAGGCGTTCGACCCTTCGACCGCCGACCGCAGCTTCCGCATCGGCCTTGCCGACTCCATCGAGGTCGCCGTGATCCCCGGCCTGCTGGCGCGGCTGCACACGGTGGCTCCGGGCGTCTCCTTGCGGCTCAGGTCGATCAATCGGGTCAGCGTTTTGGAAGACCTCGACACGGGCAAGCTCGATCTCGGCATTGGCGTGTTCGATCAGGGGCAGATCCATCACAAGCGCCGTCCGCTCTACACCGACAGCTTCCTTTGCCTGTTCAATCCCGCGCGGCTCAACCTCGGCGCGCCGATCTCGCTCGAGGATTATCTGAGCGTGCCGCATGTGCTGACGAGCCTGACCGACGACGCCCATGGCGCGGTGGACGAGGCGCTCGCCAAGCTCAAGCTGAAGCGCACCATCGTGTTGACCACGCCCGGCTTTCTCGCCGTGCCTTTCGTGGTGCGCCGGGCGCCGGTCATCACCACCATGCCGTCACGGCTCGCGCGCTATTTCGCCGAAGCCTTCGGACTTGCGACCAGCCCCACGCCCATCGAGCTGCCGACCTTCACCATCTCGCTCCTCTGGCACGCGAGCTTCGACCACGACCCGGGCCATGTGTGGCTGCGCCAGACAGTCTCGGGGCTCGCCTCCGAGGTGGGGTTGGAGCTCTGAAACGCGCCCCATCCGATGTGGACAACTTCGATTTGGCGGGCTTTCCCGGTAATATTGGCGTCATGATCGCCGCCTAATCGATTCGCCTCAGCATGGTTTTTGCGAGGCCTACTGATCAACCTGGCTAATTCGAAGGAGGTCGTCCCATGGCTGTAAGCACAGCATCCGGGAAGGGAAGCGTCTCGGCGTCGAAAGCGCGCTGCGACGCGATGAGCGAAGTCTTGGCGGAGAGTTGGTGGGCGGTAGGCTTACGCGGAGTCTTTGGCATTCTGTTCGGCCTGATCTGCCTGCTCACGCCAGGCGTCGCCGTCGAAGTGTTCGTCATCCTGTTCGCGGCCTATATGCTGGTCGACGGCGTGTTC
>JALHTP010000161.1 GCA_022865725.1 Methyloceanibacter sp.
ATGAAAGATCAGCGCAGTAAAGATGCTGTAAAAGCAGCAATAGATTATGGAAATAGGTTAATTGATGATAATCAATTAAAAACTGCTGCTTATGCTGCTGCTGCTTATGCTGCTTATGCTGCTGCTGATGCTGCTGTTGATGCTGCTGCTGCTGCTGCTAATGCTGCTGCTGCTTATGCTTATGCTGCTGCTGCTTATGCTGCTACTGCTTATGCTGATGCTGCTGCTGATGCTGCTGCTACTGCTGCTGCTGATGCTTATGCTGCTGATGCTGTTGCTGTTGCTGCTTATGCTGCTGCTTATGCTGCTGCTGCTGCTACTGCTGATGATGCTTATGCTGCTGCTGATGCTTATACTGCTGATGATGCTTATGCTGCTGCTGCTTATTATGCTGCTGCTGCTTATTATGCTGCTGCTGCTGCTGCTTATGCTGCTGCTGCTGATGCTGATGCTGCTACTGCTGATGCTGCTGCTGCTGCTGCAAAGAAGAAGAATCAAATGCTAACTGCTAACATTTGTAGAGAAGTATTAACAAAAAATATTTTGATGAAATATAAGAAATTAAGATATGAAAAAGAAAAAATCATTATGTGAAGCATGCTCAAATAAAGTTGTGATTAAATTTCATGAATACAAAAAAGAACAGAGAATTAAAATCAAATGTATTTACGACTTTGAAGCCTCTGTTTATCAAGATGGTAATTATGGGACAGTTCTTATGCCAAATTTTATTGTGGATGAATGTTCTTTTTTTAATAGAAATCTATGTCTATTAAAGAATAGGAAAAAGAAGCAGGAAGAAGATTCAGATGACTATGGTACTGATTCATCAGGTAATAAAATGTATGGAGTAACATTCACAAATATTCCTGGTGCATTATTACCTTAAAATATAAGACATGAAAAAAGATAAACTGATAAAGAAATGAAAACAATATTCATCTTGTTTATATTTCTAATTTCGCTACCAAGTTATGGTCAGCATCATATCTTCTCAGGTACATTTTCAGCGAATGATATGGCATTCGGGATACGGTGTGATTATAAATTCAAAGAAAATACAAGTCTGCATTACGGAACTGTATTTACTGATCTGGGCTTTTACATGGGTGTTGGAAAGGGTAGTTATGTTTCTTATGAGGTAGGTCATATCAATCATTTAGAAATTAACGCAGGTGTTATGAAGTACATCCGCAATAACAACGGGGTGACTACCAACACTTTCGGTCTGGGATTAAGCTACAATGATTACAAGGTAATAGAGCAAGGATGGAATAAGTTACCGAATAACATATTATTTCCAGTATCATTGAAACTGAACGCAGGTTATATAGTTTACAGGTTTAATTTTGGGTTGAGTTACGATCCCATTAAAAAAGGTATAATCATCAATTTTGGGAGAGTATTTTAATTAATATCAAAACAGATAATGAATTAAAGCCATGAAAAAAGACGAACTGATAAATAAGCAGGCTGAGTATAAATAATTAAAATTAAAAATCATGAATCCAAAAATCGAAGAAATTGTAATTGGCGGAACTATTTATGTTCCCAAAGATTCTATTGTAAAATCCTACGAAGGGGACATTAAGATTGTAGTCCTTCAACGTGGATGGGTTTACATTGGTCGTTTTGAACGCAATGGTAATGATTGTAAACTTTATAATGCCTATAATATTCGTTTATGGGGAACTACAAAAGGACTTCCCGAACTTGTAAACGGAGCAACAAAAGATACCAAACTCGATAAATGCGAAGGCATTGTTGAATTTGATTGGCTTACTGTTGTGCATACTATCACAGTAAATAAAGAGACATGGAAACAGATTTAAGAATAGCGA
>JALHTP010000017.1 GCA_022865725.1 Methyloceanibacter sp.
ATGCAGTTCGACCGCGGCTATATCTCGCCCTACTTCATTACCAATGCGGACAAGATGATGGCCGAGCTCGAGAGCCCCTACATTCTAATCTACGAGAAGAAACTCTCGAACATGCAGTCGCTGCTACCGCTGCTTGAGGCGGTCGTCCAAGCCAGCAAGCCGCTCTTGGTGATCGCCGAGGACGTCGAGGGCGAGGCGCTCGCGACCCTCGTGGTCAATAAGCTCCGGGGCGGCTTGAAGGTCGCGGCCGTTAAGGCCCCAGGCTTTGGCGACCGCCGCAAGGCGATGCTGCAGGATATCGCCGTGCTCACCGGCGGCGAGCTCATCTCCGAGGACCTCGGCATCAAGCTCGAGAACGTAACCGTGCAAATGCTTGGACGCGCCAAGCGCGTCACCATAACCAAGGATGACACCACTATTATCCACGGCGCGGGCAAGAAGGCTGACATCGAGGCCCGCATTGCCCAGATCAAGCAGCAGATCGAGGACACGACCTCCGACTACGACAAGGAGAAACTGCAGGAGCGTCTTGCCAAGCTCGCCGGCGGTGTTGCCGTGATCAAGGTCGGGGGTTCAAGTGAAATCGAGGTGAAGGAGAGGAAAGACCGCGTCGACGATGCGCTGAACGCTACGCGGGCAGCCGTCGAGGAGGGCATCGTGCCCGGCGGCGGCGTGGCGCTGTTGTGGGCCTCGAAGTCCCTCAAGGTCAAAGGCGACAACGAGGACCAAGAGGCCGGCATCAACATTATCCGCCGGGCGCTCCAGGCTCCGATCCGACAGATTGCTGAAAATGCTGGCGTGGAGGGTTCGATCGTGGTCGGCAAGGTCACAGATCGGAAGTCGGCCTCCTTCGGCTATGATGCCCAAACCGGCGAATATGGCGACCTCATCACGAAAGGCATCATAGACCCGGCCAAGGTTGTGAGGGTCGCTTTACAGGACGCGAGTTCCGTTGCTGGCCTCCTGATCACGACGGAAGCCATGGTTGCCGATAGGCCGAAGAAGGATTCTGGCTCTTCGGCGATGCCGGGCGGCGGAATGGGTGGCATGGGTGGGATGGATTACTGAGTTCTCGCAAGTCGCATCCCTTTCGGTTCTTCCCGGAGAGGGAGGAGGCGGTGTTAGCGGCATTTCGGCGCCCAGCGGCTCGAGGTCGTCGGCTTCGTACTCAGCGACGGAGCGGGCGGGAATACCTTCGCGGTAGTACCGCTTTAGAGCGTCGAAGGTAGCATCATCTTCAGCCTGCACGCGCGCTCCGAAGCCGACTCCCAAAGAAAAAGGCCGGGCCGGTGCGCTCCCAACGAGGTTACGATTGCGAAGAGAGAGGTTATTGGGAGCCTGCTTGTTTTACTATTGGCGACGACCACACTTGCCGCTGGCCCCAGGTACTATGTCGTGGTGGATACTGGCGGCAATTGCTCCGGAATTGACTTCCAAGTCTTTAGAAATCGTAATGACCATTGGTGGGAAGGCTCACTAAAATGACCGACGAGATGACATCGACATCGACATCGACATCGACACCGACATCGACACCGACACCGACATCGACACCGACACCGACACCGACACCGACACCGACACCGAAGACTGAGCTGCACCACGATCGCTTCCGCGTGGGGTTCAGTGGGATCTCCAAAAGCGACTGGGATCGCATCTTCGGGGATAGCAAAGATAGCAACGAGAAATTGGCAAACGCGCGGGTCAAGACCGGGAGAAAGACGCGGCGGTGACAACTCCACCGGTTAATTGTTTGATCCGATCAAAAAAC
>JALHTP010000162.1 GCA_022865725.1 Methyloceanibacter sp.
CGGCGAAGATGGCGCCCTTGCCCTTCGCCCGGCTCACATCGACGATAGTGAGGCAGCAGCCGTCGCAGGCGATCGAGGCGCCCTCCTCCAGGCTGCGACGCTTATAGGGGGCGGCGATCGACAAGCGCGCGCCCTGCCGCCCCTGAAGCGTTCCTACGCCGCTGACAATGCCAGTGAACATCGCCGTATCCGCCGCCACCACGTCATCCGGTCGGGTCCGAACGCGCGGGCTTCAAGCTGCATGAAATGCCCGCTCGAGGTCACCCGATCAAGCCCCTCGCTGACGAAGGGCATGAGACCGTCGGCGCCGGCGGGCTTGGCGCCCTGATAGATCACCGCCTCGTCGACGAGGTCGGCATCGAGGAAGGCGCGCGCGACCTGCGGGCCGCCTTCGACGAGCACGCGCGTGATGCCGCGGCTCGCCAGCGTCTCAAGCGCGTCGCGCACGCCGAGCATGCCATGGGCATCGACCGGGACCGGGACGATTTCGGCGCCGCGATCCTGTAGCGCGTCGGTCGTGGGGTGCTCCTCGTCGCTTGAGCAGATGAGCCAGACCGGCACCATCAAATCGTCGAACAGGCGCGCCTCGGGCGGCGTCCGCAAGCGCCGGTCGAGCACTACCCGCACCGGCGAGCGGCACGACATGCCGGGAAGCCGGCAGGTGAGCGTCGGATTGTCGGCAAGGACGGTGCCGCGCCCGACCAGGATCGCGTCGTTCCTGGCGCGCAAGAGATGCCCATGAGCGCGGGCGTCAGGTCCGGTGATCCAGACCGGCGCTCCCTTTCCCTTCGGCATCAGTCCATCGGCGCCGACAGCGAGCTTCAGCGTCACGGCGGGGCGCTCCTCGGTAACGTGGAGGATGTGGCCGAGCGCGACCGCGCCCGCCTCCTCCGCCAAGACCCCCTCCTCCACTTTGATTCCTGCGGCTTCAAGCCGCTCGATCCCGCTGCCTGCGGTGCGCGGGTCCGGATCGCGGAGCGCGATCACGGCGCGTGCAGGCCGGGCTGCGGCGATGATGTCGGCGCAAGCGACCCCGCGGCCGCCGGCATGGGCGCAAGGTTCGAGCGTGATATAGATCGTGGCGCCGCGCGCCCTGTCGCCGGCTCTCTCAAGGGCGATGGCCTCGGCATGCGGGCGGCCTCCGGGCGCGGTTCCGCCCCGCGCGATGATCTCACCGGAGGGCGCGACGACGAGCGAGCCGACGGAAGGATTCGGCCAAGTGAGGCCGAGCCCGCGCCGGGCAAGCTGAAGCGCCTGCGCCATGTGGTCTTCGTCGCTTGCGCTCATCTTCTTGATGTAGGGTGCAAGGCTAGTCTTTGGCAGAGGCCGAAGCCTCGCCCGAGGCCGTTTCCTCGTCGTCGCTCGCGGCAAGCTCGCCGAGCAGCGTCTCGAAATCCTTGGCCTCGCGGAAATTCTTGTACACCGAGGCAAAGCGCACATAGGCGACGTCGTCGAGCGCCTTCAAGGCATCCATCACCAGGCGCCCGATGGTCTCGGACTTGATGTCGTTCTCGCCCATGTTCTCAAGCCGACGCACGATGCCGCTGACCATGCGCTCGATGCGCTCCAGATCGACGGGACGCTTCCTGAGCGCGATCTGCACCGAGCGCATCAGCTTGTCGCGGTCGAACGGCGTCCTGCGGCCGCTCCGCTTGATGACGGTCAGCTCGCGCAGCTGCACGCGCTCGAAGGTGGTGAAGCGGCCGCCGCAATCGGCGCAAACGCGGCGGCGCCGGATCGTGGTGTGGTCCTCGCTAGGCCGCGAGTCCTTCACTTGCGTGTTGGTGCTGCCGCAATAGGGGCATCGCATGAGCGACCGCCCTCCTCTTTCTCACCCTCACGCTCGGGCCTTACCGGTAAATGGGATAGCACTCGCAAAGCTCGACGGCGCGCTTCTTCACCGAGGCCTCGACCGCCTTGTTGCCGTCGTCGCCATTCTTGGCAAGCCCGTCTAGCACCTCGATGATCATGCCGCCGATCTGCTGGAACTCGGCGATGCCGAAGCCGCGCGTGGTCCCTGCCGGCGAGCCGAGACGAATACCCGAGGTAACCATCGGCTTCTCAGGATCGAAGGGGATGCCGTTCTTGTTGCAGGTGATGTTGGCGCGGCCGAGAGCGATCTCGGCGGCCTTGCCGGTGAGCTTCTTGGGCCTGAGATCGACCAGCATCACATGCGTGTCGGTGCCGCCGGAGACGAGCGCGACG
>JALHTP010000163.1 GCA_022865725.1 Methyloceanibacter sp.
CTGGCGCTGACGCCGATCCCCTCGACCGGGCGCAAGCTCGCTCTCGTGTGGGGGCTGCATTGCGTCTTGACCGACGACCCCCGCGACCTCGACGACATGGTCGCCAAGGCTTGCCGCATCGCCTATCAGGAAGGCTTCGCCTTGCCCGGCCAGCGCGTCATCATCTCCGCAGGCGTACCGCTCGGCACGCCTGGCGCCACCAACATGCTGCGCATCGCTTTCGTCGGGGACGACTCCGACGATCTCTAGCGCTAGATGTCCTGGCCTTCGACCTCGCGGCGAAGCTCCTCGAACGCCCGCTTGGTCTCGCCGAGAAATGGATTCACCGCGAGCGCATTGCGATAGGCTTCGAGCGCCTCCTTCTTGGCGCCGATCGCCTCATAGGCGACACCAAGGTCGTTCATCGCGTCATAGTGCTTGGGGTCGCGATCGAGCGCGCGCTTCAGATCGGCGATGGCAAGCTCATAGTCTTTCTTGAGAAACTGGACCTTCGCCCTGAGATGCCAGGCTTCGGCTTCGTCCGGGGCCATATCGACGGTCGCGTCGATGATCTTGAGAGCGAGATCGAGATCGTCTTCCTTGGCCAGGCGCTCCGCGCGGGTCATCAGCAGATCGACCGTGTCGCTGCCCGAGAGACGCCAAAGATCCTGGATGGCCGCCATGATCGGCGCCGCCGCCTCGGAATCGGGGGCCTTGCCAAGCCGCTCGTAGAGCTGAGCCAGCACCTTGGACCGTTCGAGCGGCGTCGCGAGCGGCAGATCGTCGATCGATAGATCGAGCTTGTCTTGCTTGTTTTCCTCGGCCGAACGCGGCGGCGGGGCGCCTTCGCCGCCTTCCTTGACGTCGGGCCGCATGAGAGCGTCCGGGTCGAGCTCGTCGGGCTCGATCAGTTCATCCTCGGAAGGCGCTTCGGCGCCGCCCGGCGCTGCCTCGGCCGGCCGCTCGGTATCGGCTGGCGCCTCGATTGCGTCGTCCGCGGCGTAAGCGGGCACGCCCATGGCGGCGACGGGTGTAAAGACGAGGCCAGCGAGAAGGAGCTGCGTCGCGCCAAGAGACTTCAGGCAGAAGCGCGGGGCCCCGAGCATCTTGGCTCTAGCCTTGGCGAGCCTTGTAGCGGCGGTTGGTTTTGTTGATGACGTAGAGCCGCCCGCGCCGCCGAACCACGCGGTTATTGCGATGGCGATTGCGGAGCGCGCGGAGCGAATTCTTGATCTTCATGGCAATGCATCCATCGCTTGCTGGAAAAAAGGGCAAAAGCAGGCCGGCAACCGGCCGCTCGTTAAGCCGGGCGGACCATAAAAAGCCTTGCCCCCCCTGTCAACGACTTGCGTTCCGGGCGAAGACAGAGCAGCCAAAGGCCTAGTATTCGTCCTTCTCCTTGGACTTGATCTTGAAGTCCTTGTCGAAGGTCACCTCGAACTCGCCATCCTTGCACTCGACGTCGTCGGCCTCGTAGCCGTCGTCGGTGGCATCGACCTCGTCGGCCTCGACCGTGCAGCCGATCTCGGCAAGTGCCTTGGCGATCGCCGTCATTGCCTCCGGCGGGACCTCGTGGGCCATAACCGGCAAAGATGTGACAACGAGCATCAGCGCCGCGATAAAAATCCTGATCATGGGTCATTCCTCAGGCGGACAAAAGTTCGAGCGCCACGTTGCGCGGCGCTCGTTGCAAATCGGCACAGCGGACCGAATTAGTCCTCTTTCTCCTTGCTGGGATCGCGCCGCTCGTCGGGACCGATATCCTGAAGACTGGCCAGCACGGCGCGGCCCACCGTTGCATCCTTCGCCCGGACCACCAGCTCGTCCTTGCCTTCGCAGAGAAGCGCGCCGACGGTCGCCCAAGTGGCCCTGATGCCACACTTATGGAACAGGTCGAGCATGGCCGGGATCGCCTCCCGCCCGCCCAGCACGTTCCGCCCATAGGTTTCGCGCGTGGCGTGGTCTCTCACGCCCCACATCAGCTCGTAATCGAGCGAGATGACGAAATTTCCGGCCCTGCTTCCCACCGTGCCCATGCGCCTAGAATGCGCCGTTCGGCGAGGCCAGGGCAACCCAAAATGCCTGAGGGAAGCCCCCTTTACGTGGAACCGGCGCCGATCGGCGCGCGTTCTTTTGCAGGTACATCCGCGGAGGGGGGCTCTCCAATGCAAAGCGACACGCAGTTTTTCATGGTCTGGGCTCACCGCAGCGCCGGCAGCATCTTCGGGGCCGCGTCCAAGCCGGTCGTCCGCAACGGAGCGTTTCTGTGTTTCGAGAACGAGGACAGAGCGCGCGGCGAGAGCGACCGGCTCAATGCCCGTTCAGGCGGCTCCCATGTCAGCTACAGCGTCAAGCCGACCCGTGTTCAGATGGCGCTCCCCCGCGAGTTGCCGAAAGAGAAAGAAGCTGGCGCCGCTTTCCCCATACAAGCGCTCGCAAGCTCGCCCTGCGCCGTTTCGGCCCGGCGCTGACGCGCGTCCGCTAACCGCTCTGTCTCAACTCACGGGATGCCGTTTCGATGATTTCCCAAAGTGGAGAGCCCGTTGGAATTCCATTACGAGTAAAGGAGTCTTGCTGGCTGCCGGTAAAAAGATGGAGTGCATCTGTCCGATGTGTCGTCAGCTCTTGGAGCGACAGAGCGGGATCGAACAGTAGCTGCACATGATCCCAGTGAATGGGATAGAAGCGGTCGACTGGCGAGGCGAAATGATCAATGCCGTGCTTCTTCGCGTAATGCGTTAATGCGCGGGGCCCAACGGCTCCCCACGGCAATTCCTCAAGCGGTGTGGGGCCCCGCAACCATTCCAGACGACGTTTGCGCCCTTTCCGCCAAGGCGGCACAAAGTTAGGCGTATCTTTGATGGCGCGGAGATCGGCGAGCACCGGGCAATCGGGCGGCAACTTAAGAACGCCGCTGGCTATGCTGCTCCTGCTCTCCCACCCGAAAATATAGTCGGCATCCACGATCGGACGCAGGCAAAACATGTTGCAATCGACATAGAGCCCGAGCCCCGCCCCGAGGATTTCATAGCGGAGAAGGTCTGAGAACAGAGAAAGGCTTCCGCTTTTTCGATGGCGTATGACGCGATTTTCCGTAAGCAGCTTGTTAGCATCGGCAATCTCGATGTCCGCGGGTGTGTCCTTCGGGCGCTCGTAGCAGTGAAGGACGACGCGATGACCGTGGTACAAAAATGAGCGAAGGCAGGCGCTGTGGATTTGCCCCAACACTGGGCCGATCCAGATTGCATTGACGACGGACAAGCGCACTCGGGAAATCCCTCAGCCGCACGACCGCACCGCAGCGGCGCCTACGGATGCAGAAAGGCGGTCGGCGAAATGGCCTCACTCCGCGCGCCGATCGATGCCGTCGAAATAATGGTGGGCGGTACTGGGATCGAACCAGTGACCCCTGCGATGTCAACACAGTGCTCTACCGCTGAGCTAACCGCCCGGTTCCGAAGAGGATCGGTACGACTTTTATATCGGGTCGGATGCCGTCAAGGCAACCCGGCGCTCAAGGATCACGCCGCGAGCATCCGCTCCACCTGGTCGACGAGGTCGCGCAAGTGGAAGGGCTTCGACAGGATCTTGACATCCTTCGGCGCATGGCTGTCGGGATTGAGCGCCACCGCCGCGAAGCCGGTGATGAACATGATCTTGAGGTCGGGATCGAGCTCGCTCGCTTTGCGCGCAAGTTCGATGCCATCCATCTCCGGCATCACGATATCGGTGAGGAGGAGCGTGAAGGGTTCTTCCTTCAGCCGCTCATAGGCTTCAAGCCCGTTCCCGAACGATACGACGTCGTAACCGGCCTTCTCGAGCGCCTTCACCAGGAACCGGCGCATATCCTCGTCGTCTTCGGCAAGGAGTATACGCTGAACGCTGCGCGCCCGCGGGTCATTCGCCTCCATCCCTCTTCCCCCTAACTCTCGCCTTTCGGCGTACACGAACTTGGTAAATGACTTGGTAAATTATGCTTATCCGGGCTTTGGGGCCGTGATGGCCCTCCGCCCCCTGCAACCCCAAATCATTGCGTCTAATTCGTCCGGGCACAAGGCAGAACACGCCTAGACAGGTTCAACTCTCATTGGCAGAGTTTACAGGCGATTCCACTGCTGGGCCGGATTCGGCTCGACCAGGAGCGGCGGCGTAAGGATTTTCCATGAGCCCAAGCGATGCTGAAGCGATCGAGACCGAGCTTGCGCCACCCTTTACGGTAGCGCGGCCGGAGGCCTTGAAACTGCCCCTGGTCTTCAACTCCCCGCATAGCGGCCGCGTCTATCCAAAGGCCTTCCTTGCCGCTTCGAGGCTCGGTTCCCTTGCGCTCAGGCGCTCCGAGGATTCCTATGTCGAGGAGCTGTTCGGCTTCGTGACCGCGCTTGGCGCGCCCCTCCTCTATGCCCATTTCCCGCGCGCCTATCTCGACGTCAACCGCGAGCCCTACGAGCTTGATCCGGTTCTGTTCCGCGACGGGCTGCCCCATTACGCCAACACGCAATCGGTGCGGGTGATCGGCGGACTTGGCACCATCGCCAGGATCGTGTCGGAGTCCGACGAGATCTATCGTGAGCCGCTCTCAGTCGGAGCGGCGCTGGAGAGGATCAACCGCCTCTACACGCCCTACCATGAGACGCTGGGCAGCCTGCTTGCCGAGGCCCAAGCGGAATTCGGCCTGGCGGTGCTCATCGACTGCCATTCGATGCCGTCCAACCCCATCGCCGACCAAGGCGGCGTCCGCCCGGATTTCGTCCTCGGCGACCGCTTCGGCACCTCATGCAGCGGCGAGCTCACGCGCCTTGCGGCAAGCCAGCTCAAGGCGCAGGGCTATGCGGTGGCCCTCAACAAGCCTTATGCTGGCGGCTATATCACCGAGCATTACGGGCGCCCCCACAAGTCCCAGCACGTCCTGCAGATCGAGATCAACCGCGCCCTCTATATGGATGAGACGAGCTTCGAGAAATCGGACGGATTCGAACGCCTGCGCGGCGACCTCGAAGCCATGGTGGGGGCGCTGATCGCCGGTATTTCCGGCCTTGCCGTCCCGCGCGCGGCCGCCGAATAGCTGACAATCGGCATAAAAAAGGGGCCGCCCCTTTGAGGAGCGGCCCAAGTCTAGGGAGGAAACGCCCAAGGAGGGCAGCGGAATGGCCTGGAGAGCCATACCGCTTTGCAACAATATGTCATTGCGCCGCACAAAAAGCAAGATTGAGCGCCTTGCCCGGGACATTTCCGAGACACTGATGCATATCGGTCACGGAGATCTCTGATCTCCTATCTGTCGGCTTGTCGCTGAAGCCTCGAAGCCTTGACTCACAAGGCAAAACGGCCTCAACCCTCTCTCCGTGCAAGAGTCCAGAGATCTCGAATTTGCGGCCCTGCTGGCCACCGCCCACGCGCTTGCCGACAAGGCGGGCGGGGTCATTTTGCCGCATTTTCGCACAGCGCAGAAAATTGACCATAAAGGCGGCGACCTCTTCGATCCGGTCACCGCCGCCGATCGCAACGCCGAAAGCGCCATCCGCGAGGCGCTCGCCACAGCCTACCCGTCCCACGGCATC
>JALHTP010000164.1 GCA_022865725.1 Methyloceanibacter sp.
CCAAGCCTCGCTCGGCGCCTAACGCTTAACCGATCGGCGCGACATTCATGCATGTCTACGAGGCCACGCACCCTGTCGCCCATTCGGCCGACGAGATGTTCGCGCTCGTAGCCCGCGTCGAGGACTATCCAAAATTCCTGCCGCTCTGCGAGGGGCTCGAGGTGACGCGCCGCGAGGAGCGCGACGGCAAGGAGGTCCTGGTCGCGACCATGACCGTCGGCTACGGCATGATCCATGAGAGCTTCACCACGAGAGTGCATCTCGACGCGGGCGCCCACACGATTCTTGTCGAATATCTCGACGGTCCTTTCACCTTCCTGGAGAACCGCTGGCGCTTCCAGCCAACTGGAGTGGGGAGTTGCGAGGTCGCGTTCTATATCGCCTATGCCTTCCCCTCGCGCCTTTTCGAGCGGCTGGTGGGAGCCCTCTTCGCCAAGGCGGTGCGGAAATACACGAGCGCGTTCGAGTCCCGCGCCGACGCGGTCTATGGACCGAAAACCGTGGCTCTCGCCTCAGAGCAATGAGAGCAGGAGCAGAAGCGCCTGCTCGACGCTGCGCCGCCTGATCTCGGCCCGGCCGAGATCACCGAACAGGACACGCTCGTGGCGGATCGGCTCGTCCCGCCTGCCGGCGGCGAAGTGAACGAGGCCTATCGGCTTCTCCTCGCTCCCCCCGTCAGGTCCAGCGATCCCGGTGACCGAAACCGCGAGGCTTGCGCGCGAATGGGTCAGCGCGCCGCCCGCCATGGCTCGGGCCACGTCCTCGCTCACCGCGCCATGGCGCTCGATCAGCCAGACCGGGACGCCGAGCATCTCGCTCTTGGCGCTGTTCGAATAGGTCACGAAGCCGCGCTCGAACACGTCGGACGAGCCGGGGATGGCGGTGAGCGTGGCGGCGACGAGCCCGCCGGTGCAGGATTCGGCGGTCGCCACCGTCTCGCCGCAGACGCGGGCCGCCTCGAGCAGCGCCGCGGCCTGGGCCAGGAGGGCCGCGTCGATCTCGACCCTTTCGCTCATGGAAGGCTCACCGTCGCTGTCGCCATCGCCGTGATTCCTTCGCCCCTGCCGATGAAACCGAGGCCCTCATTGGTGGTGGCCTTGATGCTCACTTGGGCGATCTGCACGCCGAGCGCCTCGGCAATGCGCGCGCGCATCTGATCGCGATAAGGCCCGATGCGGGGCGCCTCGCACAGCAGCGTCACATCGACATGCACGATCACCCCCCCGCGCTCCCTCACCAGGGAAGCCGCATGTTTGAGGAACAGCTCGGAGGCGGCGCCGCGCCAACGGGCGTCGGACGGCGGGAAGTGGACGCCGATATCGCCCTCGGCAATCGTGCCGAGCAGCGCGTCGGTCAAGGCATGCAGGCCGACATCGGCATCGCTATGGCCGATCAGCTTTTTCGGGTGTGGAATGGCGACGCCGCACAGGATCACCGCATCGCCTGGGCCGAAGGCGTGGACGTCATAGCCCGAGGCCACGCGGATCGTGCCGCTGGCGCGCGCGCTTCCCGGCTGCAGCAATTCGTCGGCGATCTTCAGATCCTCCCATGTGGTGAGCTTGCGATTGTCCTCCGCGCCTTCGACCAAAGCGACATCGAGGCCGAACCATTCGGCGATGCCCGAATCGTCGGTGAACTCGCGCGCCGGTTCTTTGGCGGCGGCACGATGGGCGGAAAGGATCGCGTCGAATTTGAATCCTTGCGGCGTCTGCGCCCGCCACAGGGAATCGCGCTCGACCGTGCCGGTCACGCGGCCTTGCGCGACGAGCTTCAACGTATCGGTGACGGGGAGGCAGGGAAGGGCGCCTTGATGCGTATCGAGGCCCGCGATGACGCGGGAGATCAGCTCCGGCCTGACGAACGGCCTTGCCGCGTCGTGGATCAGGACGGCCGACGGCGCTTCGCCCGCAAGCGCCTCGAGCCCGGCGCGGACTGAGTCCTGCCGTCTCGCGCCGCCCGGCACCGCCTGCCGCAAGCGTCCCGCAAAGCCTTGGCTCGCCGCCTCGTAGAGCGCCGCGTCGTCGGGATGGATGACCACGAGAATGTCGCCCACGCCCGGATGGGTGGCAAACGCGGCGATGGTCCGCGCCAGCATCGGCACCCCGCCAAGAGCGCAATATTGCTTGGGCCGGCCGGCCTCGCCTGCCGCCCTCGCGCCCCGGCCCGCGGCGACGATGAGCGCCGCCACACTCACGAGCGGGCCCTCGCGGATGGCTTAACCCCGAGACTCATAAAAATGCTGCACTGCGGCAAGACGAGTGTTGCTCGCGCGGGAAATCCCTCGTATTGTGCC
>JALHTP010000165.1 GCA_022865725.1 Methyloceanibacter sp.
CGCGATCGTCGACCGCCATCTTCCTAATGCCGAGCTGCTGCGCCGCCTCGTGCCGCTGCTGCTCGCGGCCTTTGCCGCCATCGCTTTGATCGGCTTCACCTTTCAATTGATCCACGGCAGGGACACGGCACTCGATGCGGCAAGCCGCCAGCTTGCGTTGATCGCCGACAGCGCCTCGTTGAACCTCAAGGTCAAGGCGCTCGGCTCGAGCACGGATTGGCAGAGCGCGCTCGCCGACAGTCTGCCTAAGGGTGCGACCGCCGATGGCCGGACGGTCCTCCTCGCCGATGCCGAAGGCACCATCCAAGCCCGCGCGCCGCTCGGCGGCTCGCGTGCCGACAATTTGCTCACGATTCTGGGGCCGCAACAGCCTCTCACCACCTTCGGCGCCGAGGCAGGCGTGCTACGCCTGACGCTGCTCGACGGCACCGACGCCATCGTCACGGTCCGCAACGTGCCGCAGACCGACGCGCAACTCGCTTTCATCCAGCCGGCCGACGCGGCACTTGTCGATTGGCGGCACGCGGCGAGCCTCGAGATCACTCTCCTTATTTTGACCGGCCTCGTGCTCACGCTGCTGGCGAGCGGCCTCTGGTATCTCGCCCCCACGGCGACACGCGCGGATGACGGCGCACTCGCCAAGGAGCTGACCGAGGCCTTGCCCGGCTGCGGCGTCTGGCGGTGGAATCTCGCTCGCGGTCATGTGCATTGGTCGGCGCCCATGTACCGGCTGCTCGGCCAGGAGCCGAACGGCAAGGCGATGGCCTTCCGGGCCATTTCCCAGGCGCTGCATCCAGAGGACGATCTCCGCGGCGAGATCGACCGGCATCTCCGCGATGGCAATTCGCTCTTCGACGGCTGCTTCCGGCTGCGCCATGCCGATGGACATTGGGTGGGCTTCAGGCTGCGCGGGCACATCACGCGGAGCTTGCAGGATCGGGAGCCGTGTCTCACCGGCATCGCCGTGATCGCCGACCACGACGTCTCCCCGGGTTCGGCCGACGAGAATGCGCGACTTCGCGACGCGGTGGAGACGATCTCCGAGGCCTTCGTGCTGTGGGATCGGGACAACCGGCTGGTGATGTGCAACAGCAAATACCAGCAGTTCCATGGCTTGCCTGACGACATGGTCCGTCCCGGCAGCCCCTATGACGAGGTCATCGCCGCGGCGTCGGAGCCGATCGTCTCCAAGCGCGTGGCCGTCGCTGGCACCAACGACGACAACAGCCGCACCTATGAAGCGCAGATCGAGGACGGCCGCTGGCTGCACATCAATGAGCGCCGCACGCGCGACGGCGGCTATGTCAGCGTCGGCACCGATATCACCGTGCTGAAGGAGAGCCAGCAGCGCTTTGCCGACAGCGAGCAGCAGCTGAAGGCTAGCGTCGCCGAGCTCAGGCTCTCGCGCCGCGAGCTCGAACAGCAGAAGCAGCAGCTCGTCGATCTCGCCGAGAAATATGTGGTGGAAAAGAACCGCGCCGAGGCCGCCAACCGCGCCAAGTCGGAGTTCCTCGCCAATATCAGCCACGAGCTGCGCACGCCGCTGAATGCCGTGATCGGCTTCTCGGAGGTGATGCAGCAGGCCCTGTTCGGCCCGCTCGGCCATCCCAAATATCAGGAATATGCGCGCGACATCTACGCGAGCGGCGCCTATCTGCTCGAGGTGATCAACGACATCCTCGACATGTCCAAGATCGAGGCCGGCCGCATGTCGCTCGACGCCGGCAGCGTCGACCTGGCCGATATCCTCGCGGACAGCATGAAGGTGGTGAGCCAGGCCGCCGCCGAGCGCAACATCACCCTCGACCGCCATGGGCCGCAGCATTTGCTGCTCGAGGCCGACCGCCGCGCCCTCAAGCAGGTGTTCCTCAATCTCCTCTCCAACGCCGTCAAATTCACCCGCGACGGCGGCAGCGTGGACGTGCATCTGTCGCGCTCGCGCGGGCACGTGAAGATCGCCATCAAGGACACCGGCATCGGCATTCCCGAGGTCGACATCGCCAAGCTCGGCAAGCCCTTCGAGCAGGTGGAGAACCAGTTCTCCAAGAGCCATCAGGGGAGCGGGCTCGGGCTCGCCATCTCGCGTGCTCTGATCGAGCTGCATGGCGGGTCCTTGCGGATCACGAGCCGCGCGGGTCAGGGCACGACGGTCACCTGCATGCTGCCGATGCGGCCGGCCATGGCCGAAGAAGTGCACAAGCTCGCCGCCTCCGCCTGATTGCTTCGCAGCCTCACATGACGATGCGGTCGAAGGCCTCGTGCACGGCGGCGAGCGTGTCCTGCAGCGTCGCTTCGAGCGTGGCGAAATCGGGCATGTCGGCCGAGCGGGCGAGCAGGTCTTTCAGCGCGCGCGGGGCCTCCTCCGCCACGAACGGCTTGTCGAGGCAGAGTCTCAGCACCTGCGTC
>JALHTP010000166.1 GCA_022865725.1 Methyloceanibacter sp.
AATTCATAAGGACACTCGGGTCGCTGAAGGTACCTGATGTCGTCGAGGGGTCCGCCGCCATGGCCCCCGGAACGCTCTTCGCCACGGGCGCACCGGCAGCTTGCGGCGCCGCTGCGGGAACTCCTGCCGGGGCGGGCTGTACTGCGGCCTCAACATCGCCGGGGACGGCGGCGCCTTGTGCGGCCTTTTCTGCCTCCTCTTGCGCTTCCTTGGCGCGGATTTCGCGCTCGACCTTCCGCCATTTATAGACATTCTTATTATGCTCCTCCAGCGAGGGCGCAAAAGCGTGGCCGCCGGTGCCGTCGGCGCAGAAATATAGGTCCTTGGTCTTTGCCGGCCGCAGCACCGCCTCGATCGCGGCGCGCCCCGGATTGGCGATCGGTGTTGGCGGCAAGCCATTGATTTTATACGTATTAAATTGCGTGTCGCGATCGAGCTCGTCCTGCTGAATGGGGTGGTCGAGCACGCCCTTGCCGCCCACCAGGCCATAGATGATGGTCGGGTCCGATTGCAGGCGCATATTCTTCCGGAGCCGGTTCTGGAACACGCTCGCGATGCGCGGGCGCTCGTCGGCCCGGCCCGTCTCCTTCTCCACGATCGAAGCAAGGATCACCGCCTCCTCCGGCGAGGTCACGACGATGCCTTCGTCACGGGTTTCCCAGACCTTGGCGAGGAATTTCGCATGCGCGGCCTGCATGCGTTCGATGATGTCCTGGCGCGTGTCGTTGCGGCCGTATCGATAAGTATCGGGGAGCAGGCTGCCTTCGGGCGGAACCTGGGCGATCTCGCCGTGCAGCTCGGATTGGGCCATGAGCTTCTGCACGATCTGGTAGCTGGTCAGCCCTTCGGCCAGCGTGACCTTTTGCTCGATCGACTTGCCCTCGACCAGCGTATCGAGCACCTGCCGCATCGGCGCATGTTTGCGGAATTCGTATTCGCCGGCTTTCAGGGTGCCCTGCCCCTTCAGATACATAAAGTAGAGGATGCTGGTCATGAAGATGCGCCGGTCGTCGATCACCCCGTCGCGCTCGAGCCGCTCGGCGATGGCGCTCGCCCCCTCGCCCTTCGGAACCACGACCACGGTCGAGGTCTCGAGCGGGCCAGGCCGGTCGAACTGCACCTTGACCCAATAGAAGACGCCCGCGGACAGGCAGGCCAGCAGGAAGACGAGGGTCATGAGCCCATCGAGCATCCGCAAGAAAGGATGCGGATCGGGCTCGGGCTCGTCTCGATCCGGCGGTTCCGGCGGACGAGTCGGCTCAAGCGCCTCCGTCGGGCTGCGCGGCATCACCGCGAGCTGCCGTCCAGCCACGCCGGCCGGGATACGGTCGTCGTTGTCGTTAGCCGTCGTTGGAAAGTCCCTGGTCAAAGACATGGCCAACACGCCCCACACGCAACGATTTCACCCACTTGAAGTCGAAATATGGCGAAAGGGAGGTTCGCAAAGGGCGCGTCAGGCGTCGCAGCGACGGAGGATCAGCGAGGCGTTCGTGCCCCCGAAACCGAACGAGTTCGACAGCACCGTATCGATGGTCCGCCGCCTTGCCTGATGCGGCACGAGGTCGATGGCCGTCGCCACCGAAGGATTGTCGAGATTGAGGGTGGGCGGCGCCAGGTTGTCGCGAATCGCCAGCGCCGAGAAGATCGCCTCGACTGCGCCGGCCGCCCCGAGAAGATGGCCGATGGCGGACTTGGTGGACGACATCGAGACCTTGCCGGCGGCGTTGCCGAACAGCCGCTCGACGGCCGCCAACTCGATCTCGTCGCCCATGGGCGTCGAGGTGCCATGCGCATTGATATAATCGATATCGGCGGGGTCGATGCCGGCGCGCTTCACGGCCGCGACCATGCAGCGATAGGCGCCGTCGCCATCCTCGGCGGGCGCGGTGATGTGGAAGGCGTCGCCCGACAGCCCATAGCCGATGATCTCGGCATAGATACGGGCGCCCCGCGCCTTGGCGTGCTCGAATTCCTCGAGCACCACGACGCCCGCCCCCTCGCCCATGACGAAACCGTCGCGATCGCGATCATAAGGGCGCGACGCGCGCTCCGGCTGATCGTTGAAATTGGTCGAGAGCGCGCGGCAAGCGGCGAAGCCCGCGAGCGCCAGCCGGCAGACCGGCGATTCGGTGCCGCCCGCCAGCATCACGTCGGCATCGCCGAACGCGACCAGCCGCGAGGCATCGCCGATGGCATGCGCGCCGGTCGAGCAGGCGGTGACCACGGCGTGGTTCGGCCCCTTCAGGCCATGCTCGATGGAGACATAGCCCGCGGCGAGATTGATCAGGCGTCCAGGAATGAAGAAGGGGCTCAACCGGCGCGGGCCCTTCTCGGCAAACAGCAGCGAGGTCTTCTCGATGCCCTGGAGGCCGCCGATGCCTGAGCCGATCAGCACGCCGGTGCGGATCTGGTCCTCATAGGCCGTGGGCTTCCAGCCCGCATCCGTGAGCGCCTGGGTCGCGGCCGACATGGCATAGACGATGAACTCGTCGACCTTGCGCTGCTCCTTCGGCTCCATCCAGTCGCTCGGATTGAAGCTGCCGTCGGAGCCGTCGCCGCGCGGAATCTGGCAGGCGATCTGACAAGAGAGATCGGAGACGTCGAAATTCTCGACGCGGCGGGCCGCGTTATGACCGGAGGTCAGGCGCTCCCACGTGGTCTCGTAGCCGCAGCCGAGCGGGGAGACGAGACCCAAACCTGTGATGACGACACGTCGCATCGCGCCTTCGCCGTGGTCCTCGCGGGGAGTACCTGTTGTCGAGCCGTTCGAAGGCTCTGGTGGTCACGACGGGTTGCGGCTAAGCCCCGCGCGAAGTCGCGTCAAGCGGCTGTATTCTTCTCTAGGAATTTTATCGCATCACCGACGGTAAGGATGGTCTCCGCTGCATCGTCGGGGATCTCGCAGCCGAACTCCTCCTCGAAAGCCATGACCAGCTCGACGGTGTCGAGGCTGTCGGCCCCAAGGTCGTCGATGAAGCTCGCATTCTCGGTGACCTTGTCAGCCTCCACCCCGAGATGCTCCACCACGATCTTCTTAACGCGCTCCGAGATATCGCTCATTTCCGCCTCACCGTCCCTTGCTTGTCAGTCTACAGGCCACGCACGTACCCCCGAGCTGGCGGCTAACACACCCCCGAGCGGCAAGTTTAAAGAGGGTTGATCGCGGTGGGATTGTCGTTTGTCAAGCCCCCACGGAGCGGTCGCTTGGGTAGCATACTTTACGCGACTATGCCAGAAGCCCCCGCCCCGGGAAAAATGCTTGCCAAATCTGCTGAAGCCGTTGCTTCAAGTCTTTGCCAATCAAATGCTTACACCATGACCATACCGCCGTTCACATGCACCGTCTCGCCGGTGATATAGGCCGCCTCGTTGCTGGCGAGGAAGGCCACGGCCGCCGCGACGTCTTCGGGCTTGCCGAAAGTCTTGGCGGGGATGGCGGCGGCAATAGCCTCGACTTGCTTCGGCGTCAAGGCATCGGTCATGGGCGTCTTGATGAAGCCTGGCGCGATGCAGTTCGCGGTAATGCCCCGGCTCGACACCTCGCGAGCGAGAGACTTGGTCATGCCGACCAATCCCGCTTTCGACGCGGCATAGTTCGGTTGCCCCGGATTGCCGAGCACGCCGGAGATTGAAGCGATATTCACGATGCGCCCGGAACGGCGCCGCATCATGTTCCTGAGGATGGTGCGGGTGAGCACGAACACCGAGGTGAGGTTGACGGCGATGACGTCGTCCCATTCCTCGTCCTTCATGCGCATGAAGAGATTGTCGTGGGTGATTCCCGCATTGTTGACGAGAATGTCGACTTGGCCGAGCGCCTTCTCGGCTGCCTCGCCGAGCTTGACCACCGCCGCCCGGTCGCGCAGATCGCAAGGAAGCGCGATCACGCGGGGTCCGAGTTCGGCGGCGAGCTGATCAAGTCGCTCCGCGCGGGTGCCCGAGATCGCGATGTGAGCGCCTTGGCCATGCAGCACCTTGGCGATGGCCCAACCAATCCCGCCGGTGGCGCCGGTGACGAGCGCCCCTTTCCCTGTCAGGTCGAACATCGAAACACTCTCCTCTTTCTCCTCGCCGCTAGACGGCAAGCGCCGCCGCGGCGGCTTCTAGCTCGTCCGGCGTGCCGACGCTCCGCGCCTCGATCCCGTCGAAGCGGCGGGCAATCCCGGTGAGCACACGTCCGGCGCCCACCTCATAGACGGTGCCGACGCCGCATCCCTTGAGATAAAGCATCGTCTCGCGCCACCTGACCATGCCGGTCACCTGCTCGACGAGCCGCGCGCGAATATCTTCCGGATCCGAGATCGGCGCCGCGACCACATTGGCGATGAGCGGAACCGCGGGCGGGTTGATCTTGACCTTGGAGAGCGCCGCGCGCATCGCCTCCGCCGCGGGGCGCATCAGCGCGCAATGGAAGGGAGCGCTCACCGGCAAGGGCACCGCGCGCCGGGCGCCGAATTTCGGCGCCAGGACGACGGCGCGCTCGATCGCCTGCTTGGCACCGGAGATCACCACCTGCCCGGGCGCATTGTCGTTGGCGGCCTCGCACACCTCGCCTTCGGCGGCCGCCTTGGCGAGCTCTTGCGCCTGCGAAAGATCGGCGCCGAGCAATGCCGCCATCGCCCCTTGGCCGACAGGCACCGCCTCCTGCATGGCGCGGCCGCGAATCTTGAGAAGCCGCGCCGTATCGGCGAGGCTGAGCGCGCCGGCCGCGGCAAGCGCCGAATATTCGCCGAGCGAGTGGCCTGCCACAAAGGCCACGCGGGACGACAGATCGAGACCCTTCTCGCCCAGCACCCGCATGGCCGCCAACGAGACCGCCATCAGCGCCGGCTGCGCATTCTCGGTGAGCGTCAGCTCGGCCTCGGGTCCTTCCCACATCAGCCGCGACAGTGGCTGCGACAGCGCCGCATCGACCTCGTCGAACACCGCGCGCGCGGACGGATAGGCCTTGGCGAGCTCCGCTCCCATGCCGACGGCTTGGCTTCCCTGGCCGGGAAAGATGAAGGCGATGCTCATAGGCGCCGGATGAATGGGGAGAGGACGGAGTTGCGGCCAAAGACACTGTTTCAATCTTTTATGTCAAGCCAGCCCTCTCGCCGGCCATCCGAACCGAATCCGTTAAGCGCCGGGCAGGTGCGACAACCGGACCAACCGAAAAGATAACGCGTCGCCGCAACCCTGCGTGCTAAAAGAGGGTTCCGACAGCCAGCCTTGATCCAAGTCGCGAAATTCCAGTCTCGAAATTCAAGTCTCGAACCAAGGGAGACATCCATGAACACCAAAGCCCTCGCCGGCGCCTTGACCGCATCGCTGGCGGTTATGACCGCGAGCCTGCCCCTCTTGGCCGCCGATCCTCTGCCCTGGCCCTGGAAGTCAAAACTGCCCCCCGATCCCGCGCTCGTTCAGCTCGTCTCCATCGACGATGTGAGCGTCGTCATCAACAAGTCGATCCCGCCCACCGTCAGCATCACGGTTAACGCGCAGGCCCCCACCCCGAACTACACCGAGCTTCAGCTGACGCCGCGTATGGGCGACCCCGGCGACCTCATTTTCGCCTTCGACGCCAAGGGCCGCCCGTCCCAGGACATGACCATCCAAGTGGTCACGCCGGTGAGCTTCACCGTCGAATATGCCGATGCGCCCATCGAGAAATTGGGGGTGGTCGAGATCAACGCGCTAGGCAATTGCAAGGCGTTCTCCGTGACGGACAACAAGCCCACGGACTGCACCTCGCAATCGGCCCCGCAATAGAGTACGCGGCCTCGGCGCGGCCTCGCCATGCTTGCAAAGCCTGCGCGAAGTCTTATAAGACGCCCACTACCAATCGCTCCGGTCGGAGGCTGAACGGAGGACCGCTCATTGGAGCGGTAGGCGTGAAACGCCGTCCTCCCGTGTCTCCGCTCTCTGGGTCGTCTCTTGGGCCTTTCCTTCTAAAGCGCCCATGCGAGGCTTCGCGCCGGAGCAAACGAAGAAGGAAAGGCAATCCATGTCTCTCTACGAGCATGTGTTCCTGGCGCGGCAGGATATTTCCACGCAACAAGTCGAGGCTCTCCTGGAGGGCTTTCGCACCATCCTAACTGAGAACGGCGGCTCCATCGGCAAGACCGAGTATTGGGGCCTGAAGTCGCTCACCTACCGCATCAAGAAGAACCGCAAGGCCCATTACACGCTGATGAATATCGACGCGCCGCATGCGGCGGTGGCGGAGCTCGAGCGCCAGATGCGCCTTTCAACCGATGTCATCCGCTTCCTCACCGTGCGGGTCGACGAGCATGACGCCGGACCGTCGGCGATGATGCGCCGCGCCGATCGCGACGAGCGCGACGGCGGCCGGGGCGATCGCGGTGACCGTGACCGTGGCGACCGTGATCGCGGCGACCGCGGCGGCGGCCGCGGACCCAGGCGCGATTTCCGCGACCGCGACCGCGATTTTGCGCCGCGCGAGCCACGCGCGCCCGTTGAGGTCGAAGTCGCTGGCGGCAGCGAGGAGATTTCCTGATGAGCATGACCCAAGTCCAGGCGCGCCGCCCCTTCTATCGCCGGCGCAAGACCTGTCCCTTCTCCGGCGATAAAGCGCCGAAGATCGACTACAAGGACGTGAAGCTCTTGCAGCGTTACGTGTCGGAGCGCGGCAAGATGGTTCCGAGCCGGATCACCGCGGTTTCCGCCAAGAAGCAGCGCGAGCTCGCCCGCGCCATCAAGCGCGCGCGGTTCCTCGGCCTCCTGCCTTACCTTATTCAGTAGGAGGTTCAGGCTGGCGACTTGAGCTTTGGGCTTTTAGCAAGTTGGGGCGGGACATTTCCTCCCCTAACCGCTTTTAGGAGGCGGGACAGCGCATCGATGCCAATACCCTTCATCATCGGCGCCGGCTCAGGCCTCATTTCGGCGGCGCTGTTCGCCTCTGCCGCCGCGGCCACCGCGCTTGCCGGCGTGCTCTTCTATCTTGCGCCCTTGCCGCTTTGCCTGGCGGGGCTCGGCTGGGGCGGAAGGGCCGCGCTCGTCTCGGCACTCACCGGCACCGTGGTGATCGCCGCGAGCCTCGGGCCGGCCACGGCCGCGATCTTCGCCCTTTCAGTGGCGGCCCCGATCGCGCTCCTCACCCATCTCACGCTCTTGTCGCGCCCGGCCGCCACACCCCAAGGCAAGGCCACAGGCGCGCTCGAATGGTATCCTGCCGGCCGCCTCGTCGGCTGGGCGGCGCTGATGGCGGGCCTGCTTGCCGCCATGCTCGTGCTCATCCTGGGCTACGACCAGGAGAGCTATCGCGAGTCGATCCGCGAGATCCTCAATCACAGCGCCCTGAAGGAGCTCGATCGCGACGGGACCCTGTTCACCGACGAGACCATCGCCAGCCTGTCGGGCATGCTCGCCCGGGCGCTCCCCGCCGCCTTCGCCATCATCTGGCTCACCATCAGCCTGTTCAATCTGTGGATGGCGGGGCTGATCGTCGAGGCCTCGGGCCGCGCTCTGCGGCCCTGGCCCGATATTCATGCGCTCGAGCTTCCGAACGCCTTCCTGCTCGTGTTCGCGGGCGCGCTCGCCGCATCCTTCTTGCCGGGCTTGCCGGGGCTGCTCGCGACGGGGCTCGCCGGCGCGCTGCTCTTCGCTTACGTGCTGCAGGGACTGGCGGTGATCCACGTCTATAGCCGGGGCGTGCCGCTCCGCAGCCTTCTGCTTGCCACCGTCTATCTCGGAATTTTGCTTCTTGGTTGGGTTGCCATCATCGTCGCCATCGTCGGCCTGGCCGAGCCTTTGCTCGGCTTGCGCCAACGCGCCGGTCCCGGCAGGCAGCCCCCCAAGAGCGACGGAACCGTCTGAACAAGGATAGGAGTCTAAGAACATGCAAGTCATTCTGCTCGAACGCATCGGGCGCCTCGGACAAATGGGCGATGTGGTCAACGTCAAGGACGGCTTCGCGCGCAACTTCCTGCTGCCGCACGGCAAGGCGCTTCGCGCCACCGAAGCCAATCGCAAGCGCTTCGAGCGCGATCGGGCGCAGCTCGAGGCGCGGGACCTCGAGCTCAAATCCGAAGCGCAGGCGGTTTCGTCCAAGCTCAACGGACAGAGCTTCATCATCATTCGCCAGGCGGGCGAGTCCGGCCAGCTTTACGGCTCGGTTTCCACCCGCGACATCGCCGCGGCGGTCACCGAAGGCGGCTTCTCCATCGAGCGGCGGCAGGTGATGCTCGACCGGCCGATCAAGACGCTCGGCTTGCACGACATCCGGGTCTCGCTGCACGGCGAGGTCGAGCCACATATCAGCGTCAATGTCGCCCGCTCCCCCGACGAGGCGGTGCGGCAGGCGCGTGGCGAGGACGTGACGAGGGCATTGACCGAGGCCGAGGAAGATGCAGAAGCGGCGAAACTTGCCGCTGCGGCGCTCTTCGAGGAAGGTGCCCCGGCTGAGATCGCGGGAGACGAGGAAGCCGAGGAAGAGGCGTCCGAGTAAGCTCTTCGGACCCATCGCGGAGACGCCGCGCCGCGCGCAAGGTGGTCTTCTTGTGGGCGATAGCAGGCTCTCCCCGTTGTCCACAGACCCAGTGGCTATCGGCGACTCTCGTTTGAGGTAGTGTTGGCGCATGAGCAACGCTTTGATTCGCACGATTACCCCGGAAACCCCGGTCTTCCGCGAGGCGCCGCATAATCTCGAGGCGGAGCAGGCCCTACTCGGCGCGATCCTCGTCAACAACGAGGCGATCGACCGTGTGTCGACGTTCCTCAAGCCCGGTCATTTCTATGACGCGCTGCACGCTCGCATCTATGAGGCGGCGTCCAAGCTCATCTTGAGCGGCAAGCGCGCCACCCCGATCACGCTCAAGACCTTCTTCCAGGCCGAGCCGCCGGTGGGCGAGCTTCCCGTCCCGCAATATCTCGGGCGGCTCGCGGCCAACGCCACCACCATCATCAATGCCGAGGATTACGGCCGCACCGTCTACGACCTCGCCATCCGCCGCCAGCTCATTCAGATCGGCGAGGTGATGGTCAACACCGCCTTCGATTCGCCGATCGACGCCCCGCCCAACGCGCAGATCGAGGAGGCCGAGCAGCAGCTTTACGAGCTGGCCGAGACCGGCAAATATGGCTCGGGCTTCGAGCCCTTCTCGTCCGCGCTGACCGACGCCATCGACATGGCGGCCAACGCCTACCGGCGCGATGGCGGGCTTTCGGGTCTAGCCACCGGCTTCACCGATCTCGACCAGAAAATGGGCGGATTGCAGCCGTCGGACCTCATCATCATCGCCGGGCGCCCCGCTATGGGCAAGACGGCGCTCGCCACCAACATCGCCTATCACGTGGCCAAGAGTTATCGCCCGGGTGGGGACGCCGACAGCGTGCTCGACGGGGCCGTGGTCGGTTTCTTCTCGCTTGAAATGTCGTCCGAGCAACTCGCCACCCGCATCATCTCCGAGCAATCCTATATCCCCTCGGAGCGCATCCGCCGTGGGCGGATCGATGCCGACCAATTCGACCGCATCGTCGAGGTCTCGCAGGAGCTGCAGCATCTGCCTCTTTATATCGACCAGACCGGCGGCATCAGCGTCGCCCAGCTTGCCGCCCGGGCGCGGCGGCTGAAGCGCCAAAGGGGACTCGGCTTCATCGTCGTCGACTATCTCCAGCTCCTGTCCGGCTCCTCCAAGCGCGCCTCGGAGGGCCGCGTGCAGGAGGTCTCCGAGATCACCACGGGGCTCAAGGCCCTCGCCAAGGAGCTGCATGTTCCCGTGCTTGCGCTGTCCCAGCTCTCCCGCCAGGTCGAACAGAGGGAGGACAAGCGCCCGCAACTCGCGGATTTGCGCGAATCCGGCTCGATCGAGCAGGACGCCGATGTGGTGTTGTTCGTGTTCCGCGAGGAATATTATGTCGAGCGCAGGCAACCCCGCGAGAACACCGAAGAGCACAAGCTGTGGATGGCGGAGATGGAGATGGCGACCGGCAAGGCCGACGTGATCATCGGCAAGCAGCGGCACGGCCCGACCGGCACGGTGACGCTGCAATTCACGCCGGAATTCACGCGGTTCAGCAATCTCGCGTCAGCGGAGCGCCTGCCGGAGCGTCGCGCGTGAGCCTTGAGCGCCCGCCCGAGGCCGCCTCGGGTGAGCGCGAAGACGGGGCGAGCGAGACCGCGATCCTCACCATCGATCTCGACGCGCTCATCGCCAATTACCGCCGCTTGCGCGATCTTGCTTCCCCGGCCGAATGCGCCGCCGTGGTCAAGGCCGATGCCTATGGTCTCGGTATGGCGCTGGCCGCGCCGGCGCTGTCGCGCGCTGGCTGCAAGACCTTCTTCGTGGCGACCCTTGGCGAGGCGAGAGCCTTGCGTGCGCTTCTTCCTGACGCCGCCATCTATGTCTTCGCCGGGCTCATGCCAGGGACGGCCGAGCTTTACCGGGCGCACGATCTCCGACCCGTGCTGAACAGCGCCGAGGAAATCGGAGAATGGGCCTCTTTCTGCGCGATGCGAGGCGAGAAGCTCGCTTGCGCCGTGCATATCGACAGCGGCATGAACCGCCTCGGCCTTTCGGCTGACGAGGTCGATCGCATGGCGCATGCGCGCGACCTCTGGCAGGCGGTGACGCTGTCTCTCGTGATGAGCCATCTCGCCTGCGCCGACGAGCCGACACACCCGAAAAGCGAAGCGCAGCGCAAGGCCTTCGACCGGCTCCGCGCGAAACTGCCCATGGCGCTCGCGAGCCTCGCCAACTCCGCCGGCATCTTGCTTGGCCGCGCCTATGCTTACGACCTCGTGCGGCCAGGCATCGCGCTTTATGGCGGCAAGCCCGCCCGCCAAAGCGATCATCACTTTCACCCCGTCGTGCATCTCAAGGGCCGCATTCTGCAAGTGCGCAAGGTCGCCGAAGGCGAGACCGTCGGCTATGGCGCCACCCACACGATGAAGCGGCCCTCGCGCGTGGCCATCGTCTCGGTCGGCTATGCCGACGGCTTCTTCCGCTCGCTGTCGACCAAGGACGGGCAAGAAGGGCTCGTCGTCTATATCGGCTCCCATACCGCGCCGATCCTGGGCCGCGTCTCCATGGACCTGATCACCATCGACGTGAGCCTCGTGCCCGAGGAGCTCTCCCGCCGCGGCGCCTGGGTCGAGCTGATCGGGCCGAACGTCTCGGCGCAAGCCATGGCCCATCATGCCGGCACCATCGACTACGAAATCCTCACCAATCTCGGCCGACGCGCCTTGCGGCGCTATGTCGGCGGCTAGAAGCGTCCCATGGCCAAAGCTTCGCGAGCCTTCGTCTGTCAAGCCTGCGGCGCGGTAACCGCCCGCTGGTCGGGCAAATGCGTCTCCTGCGGCGAGTGGAATTCCATCATCGAGGAGCAGGCCGCTTCAGGCTCCCCTGCCCTCATCGCCATCAAAGGCGGCAAAGGCAAAGGGAGACTTGCCGCCTTGGAGACCCTGGCAGCGGCCTCGCTTGAGGCCCCGCGCCTTCCGACCGGCATCGCCGAGTTCGACCGGGTTCTCGGCGGCGGCCTCGTGCCGGGCTCCGCCGTGCTGGTCGGCGGCGATCCCGGCATCGGCAAATCGACGCTCCTGCTCCAAGCGGCGGCCAAGCTTGCCGAGGCCGGCGCGCGGGTCGTCTATCTCTCCGGCGAGGAGGCCCCGGCGCAGGTCCGCATGCGGGCGGCGCGCCTTGGGCTGACCGAGGCGCCGGTTGCGCTCGGCACCGAGACGAACCT
Source organism: Methyloceanibacter sp. (assembly GCA_022865725.1). Classification (GTDB taxonomy): domain Bacteria; phylum Pseudomonadota; class Alphaproteobacteria; order Rhizobiales; family Methyloligellaceae; genus Methyloceanibacter. Next base: position 11,689 of record JALHTP010000166.1, read on the forward strand.
CGCCAATATCGTCGCCACGCTCGGCAGCGCGGCGCCGCCCGCCCTTGTCGTCATCGACTCGGTGCAGACGCTCTGGTCCGACAGCGTGGAAGCCGCGCCCGGCACCATCTCTCAGCTCAGGGGCTGCGCCTCTGCCCTGATCAGCCACGCCAAAGGCAGCGGCTCGACCCTTGTTCTGGTCGGCCACGTCACCAAGGACGGCCAAATCGCCGGCCCCAAGGTGATCGAGCACATGGTCGATACCGTGCTCTATTTCGAAGGCCTGAGCGGGCACCAGTTCCGCATCTTGCGCGCGGTGAAGAACCGCTTCGGTCCGACCGACGAGATCGGCGTCTTCGAGATGCGCCAGGATGGGCTGAAGGAGGTGGAGAACCCCTCGGCCCTGTTCTTGAGCGACCGCGATCGCGGCGCTCCAGGCACCGCCGTGTTCGCCGGCATGGAAGGCACCAGGCCCATCCTCGTGGAGATCCAGGCTCTGGTCGCGCCCTCATCGCTCGGCACGCCGCGGCGCGCCGTGGTCGGATGGGACCCGAATCGGCTCGCCATGCTGATCGCCGTGCTCGAAGCCCGCTGCGGGGTCAGGCTCGGCGCCCATGATGTCTATTTGAACGTCGCGGGCGGCTTTCGCCTCAATGAGCCTGCCGCCGACCTCGCCTGCGCCGCCGCGCTCGTCTCCTCGATGAGCGGCAAGCCCGCGCCCGACGACACTGTCTATTTCGGCGAAGTGAGCCTGACCGGCGCGGTAAGAGCCGTGGGCCATAGAGATCAGCGACTTAAGGAAGCGGCCAAGCTCGGCTTCGTCCGCGCCGCCGTGCCTGCCGCGGCGAGCGAAGGCAGCCGGGAAGCCAAGGCGATGCGGCTCCTGCCCGTCTCCCAGTTGGACGAGCTCGTGGCCTGGTTCGCCATCCCGCCGCTCGAGTGATTCGGGGCGACAAAATCCTGCGACAATCCCGCCCGACACTCCTTCCATCATTGCCCCGAGAGGCCATTTGTGCTTCATCGCGGGGAATCGTGATAGTTTGAGACCTGCCCGCCGAAGGAGCCTCGCGCCATGCCCATCTCCTGGCTCGATGTCATTCTGATCGTCATCATGCTCATCTCGGGCTTTCTCGCCATGGTGCGCGGATTCACGCGCGAGGTCCTCTCCATCTTCTCCTGGGCCGTGGCCGCCGTTGCCGCCCTTTATCTCACGCCGAAATATTCGAGCGTGCTGGACGCCTATACCAACAACCCGAGCGTCTCCCAGATCGCCTTCGCCGCGGGTATTTTCATCATCACCCTGATCGTGGTGAGCCTCGTCACCTTCCGCATCTCCGACCGGGTGCTCGATAGCAAGGTCGGCGCGCTGGATCGCACCTTGGGCTTCATCTTCGGGCTGGCGCGCGGCTTCCTCCTGGTCGCCATCGTCTTTATTCTCTTCACCGCGCTTGCCCGCGACCAACCAGAGTGGGTCCGCAATGCGCGCTCCTACCCCATTCTCCAGCAGACGCAGGTCGCCATCGAATCGCTGCTGCCGATGAATCCGGAGCAGTTTTTGCCGGGATCGAAGCCGGAGGGAGAGCAGCCTAGCGGTCAGCCAGAAGTTCAACCGGAAGCGCCCGCAGAAGGCGCAACTCAGCCGGACCAGAAATCTTGAGGTTAACGTCCAAGGAGTGCGTCGCGTCGCGTGGCATTGAAGCGCTGGTTGGCGCGCTTATTTACTTGGAGGAGGCTGAGGCCCGTGACTGAGCACGCATCCGCTGCGAAATCCGATTTGAGCTGGCTCGAAGAGGACCGGCTGCACGAGGAGTGCGGCGTCTTCGGCATCTTCAACCATCCCGATGCGGCGGCGCTCACCGCTCTCGGCCTGCATGCGCTTCAGCATCGCGGCCAGGAAGCGGCCGGCATCGTCAGCTTCGATGGGAACCACTTCCATACCGAGCGCCGCGTCGGCCTGGTCGGCGATCATTTCACCTCGCGCCCGGTGATCGAGCGGCTGAAAGGCGACATGGCCGTCGGCCATGTGCGCTACTCCACCTGCGGCGATCCGGTCTTGCGCAACGTGCAGCCCCTGTTCGTCGATCTCGATTCGGGCGGCTTCGCCATCGGCCATAACGGCAACCTCACCAACGCGCTCACCTTGCGCGAATCGCTCATCAAGAAAGGCGCCATCTGCCAGTCGACGACCGACACCGAGGTGATCCTCCACCTCGTGGCGCGCAGCGAGAAGCAGCGCTTCGTGGAGAAATTCATCGAGGCGCTCCTCCAGGTGGAAGGCGCCTATGCGCTGGTCGGCCTCACCCACAAGAAGATGATCGGCGCGCGCGACCCCTTCGGCATCAGGCCTCTCGTTCTCGGCAAGCTCGGCGATGCATGGGTGCTCGCCTCGGAGACCTGCGCTCTCGACATCATCGGCGCCGAATTCGTGCGCGAGGTGGAGAACGGCGAGGTGGTGGTGATCACCCGCGAAGGCATCGAGAGCCACCGCTTCGTACCGAAATTTCCCGCCCGGCTTTGCATCTTCGAATATATCTATTTCTCCCGTCCAGACTCGATCGTCGGCGGCCGCTCGGTCTACGACGTCCGCAAGGAGATGGGCCGGCAATTGGCCCGCGAGGCGCCGGCCGACGCCGACGTGGTCGTTCCGATTCCCGATTCCGGCGTGCCCGCGGCCATCGGCTATTCCCAGGAATCCGGCCTTCCCTTCGAATACGGCATCATCCGCAATCACTATGTCGGCCGCACCTTCATCGAGCCCGAGCAGCGCATCCGGCAGCTCGGCGTGAAGCTGAAGCACAGCGCCAATGAGGGCCAGGTCAAGGGCAAGCGCATCGTGCTCATCGACGACAGCGTGGTGCGCGGCACGACCTCGGTGAAGATCGTGCAGATGATGCGCGACGCGGGCGCAAGCGAGGTGCATATGCGGATTTCGAGCCCGCCCATCACCCATCCCGATTTCTACGGCATCGACACGCCGGACCAGGACAAGCTGCTTGCCGCCCATCGCACCCTCGAAGAGATGCGGCAATTTATCGGCGCCGACTCGCTTGCCTTCCTGTCGGTCGACGGCATCTACAGGGCCATGGGCTATGAGGGCCGCGACGACGCCCATCCCCAATTCACCGACCATTGCTTCACCGGCGAATATCCGACGCGCCTCAGAGACCGCGAAGGCCCGCCGCAGCAGAAGCAGCTCTCCTTCCTCGCCGAAGTGGGTTGACGGTTCAGCGCCTCAAGGATCGCATCGCGCTCATCACCGGCGCCTCGCGCGGCATCGGCCGTGCCGTCGCGCTCAGATTCGCGCAAGAGGGCGCGCAGGTGCTGCTCCTTGCCCGCAACCGCAAGGCCCTGGAAAGGGTGGACGACGCGATCAGAGCCGTTGGCGGCAAGGCGAGCATCATTCCGCTCGAGCTCTCCGACGGCAAATCCATCGACGCGCTCGGGCCCACGCTCTATGAGCGTTTCGGCAAGCTCGACATTCTGGTCGGCAACGCGGCGATCCTCGGGCGCCTTTCTCCCCTCACGCACATACCGTCGGAGCATTGGGAACGCGTCTTCGCCGTCAACGTCACCGCCAATTGGCGGCTGATCCGCACCCTCGATCCGCTGCTCCGCCGCTCCGACGCAGGCCGCGTGATCTTCGTCACATCGAGCGTGGCGCGCACCGACCGCGCCTATTGGGCGCCCTACTCCGTCTCCAAGGCGGCGCTGGAAGCTCTGGCAAAAACGTACGCCAATGAGACCAGCGACAGCGCCATCAAGGTGAACCTGATCGATCCCGGCGCGACCGCGACCCGCATGCGCGCCGAGGCCTATCCCGGCGAGGACCAGACGACGCTCCCCACGCCGGAGCATGTGGCGGAGAGCTTCGTCACGCTCGCTATGACCAGCTGGACAGAAACCGGCCAGCTCGTCGAGGCTTAACCCCCTCTCCCCTGCGGGGAGAGGGCTGGGGTGAGGGGGATAGATAAAAGGGCAAATCCGAAGCCCCTCACCCGCGCCTTCGCGAAGCGCGAAGCTGCGACCTCTCCCCGATGGGGAGAGGTGCAAATTTCACCCCTCAGTCGTCAGCACCATGCCGTCATAGCCGGGCTCGACGCCCGACGGGAGCTGATCCGCAAGGGTCGCGTAATCGAGATCGACATGCATATGGGTGAGCACGGCGCGCTTCGGCTTCACCCGCGCGATCCACGCTAGCGCCTGATCGACGGAGAGATG
>JALHTP010000167.1 GCA_022865725.1 Methyloceanibacter sp.
GGCGGTGACATAACCCGCCTCTTCGAGGAAGGTCAGCGTCGGATAGACCACGCCTGGGCTCGGGCTATAGGCGCCGTGCGTCTTCTCCTCGATCAGCTTGATCGGCTCATAGCCGTGGCGCGGCTGCTCTTCGATCAGCGCCAGCGCGAGCAGCTTGAGGTCGCCTTGCGCCAGCATGCGGCCGACGCGGAACCAATCGCCCCGCCCGCCGCCTTGGCCTTCGCCACGCCCGCCCCAACGCGGGCCCTCGCCGAAGCGGCCGAAACGCCGCCCTGCCCAATGCTTGCCGCCGCAGCGGCCTTCAGAATGTCTCAGTCCATGCATTTTACGATTCTCCTACGATTAGATATATCGTAAGATACTACGTCAGAGAGGCTATCGGAAGATATATCTTTTCTGTTTTCGAGGACGCCTTAAGCGCCGGTCGTGGTCTCGGTCTTATCGCTGCGGGCATGCACCCATTTGGAGTGCTCGGCCGAGACGAGCGCGCCCACCCGCTCGGCGAGGAGCCTCTGCGCCGCCTCGGGCCTGAGCTTGGCGTAAGGGCCAGCCTTCTCGAAAGAGAGATGCTGCTCGTTGCGCAAACCTTCGCAGGTCGCCCGATAGAGGATCCAGTTCTCCTGCCATTTGTTGAGCGCCTGGAGCCCCTCGATCAGCAGGATCGCGCCCGAGGCAAAGCCGACCAGCAGCGCGCGCGTGTCGTGCAGGCCGGGGATGGCCCCATATTCGGCGAGCACGGGGATGCCGATGGCGAGCAGGATGATCGCGATCTTCGATGCCTTATAGGCGCGCTGGTTGGCCTTGGCCTTCTTGTCGTACCAATCGATATTGGCCTCGAGCCGCTCCCACAGGGGCTCCATCTTCGCAATCTTCGGCGCTTGCGCCCGCGCTCGTTGACCCGCTGTCATGTCTCTCCCCCTGAAGCGTCTGACCCATATCGCCGAACGCTGCTTACAGCGTCAGAATCGGGCCCGGAAGCCCCATTCTTCGGGCAAATTTGGCGCTCCTGATGTTGCGCCCCTTTCCCCCATATGGTACAGGCTCCGCGGGGCTTCCGGGGGGACCGTGCGGCAGGGTTTCGACCTGTTGACGCGGAAGCGCCAATCCCATCATTTCTCGGGTCCGGGGACGAGGCGGCTTGAAAAGCGCCCGTTCGGGAGGAAAAGGCGTTTCAGGTGGCAGGAGAGGTCGAGACCAGTTCCGGCGTTGCGGGCCGCTATGCGACCGCTTTGTTCCAGCTTGCCCTTGAAGGCAACGCGCTGGAGCAGGTCGCCGCCGACCTCGACCGCTTCGACGAGGCGCTCGACGCTTTCGCGGACCTGACGCGGCTGGTGAAGAGCCCCGTCTTCAGCGCCGACGAGCAGGGCAGAGCGCTCGCCGCCGTCCTGGAGCAGCTGAAGATCGAGGGCCTGACCAGGAACTTCCTCTTGCTCGCCGCCAAGAACCGCCGCCTGTTCGCTACCCCCGACATGGCCCGCGCCTTTCGCGCCATGCTCGCCCGCCACAGAGGCGAGATGAGCGCTTCGGTCACGGCGGCGGCCAAGCTCACCGACGGCCAGGTCACCGCGCTGAAGCAGGCGCTAAAGGCCGCGCTCGGCAAAGAGGTGATGCTCGAGGAGAGGGTCGATCCATCGCTCCTCGGCGGCCTCGTCGTCAAGGTCGGCAGCCGCATGATCGACACGTCGCTCCGCACCAGATTGAATTCTCTCAAAGTCGCCATGAAAGAGGTTGGCTAATGGATATCAGGGCCGCTGAGATCTCCGCGATCCTCAAGGAGCAGATCAAGAATTTCGGGCAGGAAGCCGAGGTCGCCGAGATCGGCCAGGTTCTGTCGGTCGGCGACGGCATCGCCCGCGTCTACGGTCTCGACAAGGTGCAGGCCGGCGAGATGGTCGAGTTCGCCGACGGCACGCGCGGCATGGCGCTCAACCTCGAAGTGGACAATGTCGGCATCGTGATCTTCGGCGACGATCGCCACATCAAGGAAGGCGACGTCGTCAAGCGGACCGGCGCCATCGTCGAGGTGCCCGTGGGCAAGGGGCTTCTCGGCCGCGTGGTGGATGCCCTCGGCAACCCGATCGACGGCAAGGGCCCGATTCCGTCCGACGAGAAGCGCCGCGTCGACGTGAA
>JALHTP010000168.1 GCA_022865725.1 Methyloceanibacter sp.
AGGCAGGTGCAGGAGGCCTTTCAGGTGATCGAGCGGCGAGCCGAGCAGGTTGGCGCGCCGCTTCACGTCGCCGGCCGCGACTTCGACATGTACGAGCAGCACGGGCGGCTCGTCTTGCAAACTTCGACCCGCCTCATCGATCTTCCTTTGCCGCGGCTCAACGGCCGCCACCAGATCGACAACGCCGGCACGGCGATCGCGGCAGCGAGCCTCCTGTTCGGCGACGCGCTCACCACGCGCGCGCTGGAGCACGGCCTGACGCACGCCGAATGGCCGGCAAGGCTCGAGCGCCTCGCGGTCGGCGGGCTGCACGCCTATGTGGCCGACGGCACCGAGATCTGGCTCGACGGCGGGCACAATGCGGCCGGAGGCCAAGTCACCGCGCATGCGCTTGCCGAGCTCGACGAGCGCCTGCCGCGTCCCGTGCATCTCATCTACGGCATGATGGAGACCAAGGACGCGCACGCCTTCATCGCCCCGTTCAAGGGTCTGGTCGAGCGGATCTATACGGTGCCGATCCCCGACGAGCCGAACGCCTTCAGCGCCGAGGCTCTCGCCGAGATCGCATCAGCCGAAGGCTTCGACGTGGTGGCAGCGAGCAGCGTGCCCGATGCGCTGTCGAGGTCGCAAGCGGCGCTTCAAGGGCCGGGTCGCGTGCTGATCTGCGGCTCGCTCTACCTCGCCGGCCTCGTGCTCAAGCTGCACGGCTAACGCGCGCCGCGCCAACCTTCCTTGTCATTGCCCGGCTTGACCGGGCAATCCAATAATCAACACATGCGGCCTAGGGATTACTGGATGTCCGCCTGCGCGGGCATGACACGTCTGTCGAAAGGTGAGAAGCCTACGTGCTGATCGTGCCGTTGATCCAGGCGGCGAGATGGTTCTTCGGGTAGGCGCCTTTGAGGGTGCCCGCGACCTCGCCGTCCTTGAACAGAATCAGCGTGGGGATCGCCCGCACATTGTAGAAAGAGGGCGTGCGCGGGTTCTCGTCGATGTTCAGCTTGGTGATGCGCACCTTGCCGTTGAGCTCCTTGGCGATTTCTTCGAGCACGGGCCCGATCTGCCGGCACGGGCCGCACCACTCGGCCCAGAAATCGACGACCACCGGGGTTGTGGATTTGAGCACCTCGGCCTCGAAAGTGTCGTCGGAAACCTGTTCAGTAGCCATTTGCTTCTCCTAACGGCCGGCGGCCAGCAGAATCGCCGGTCTGGTTCATCAACCCGGGAAACTAGGTATGCACTCCGATGCCGTCAAGGCTCGATGGCGCGCTGCAAGAGGCGCCGCTCGGCATCATCAAGCGAAGGTGATGGGATCTCCATGAGTCGGGGGCCGTCGGTCCAGAGCAACGCGGCCCGAAGTGGCCGCCACGGGAACAGGCCCTTCAATGCCATCCGGTAGGCGGCGAGCTGCGCGATATAGGCGGCCGCCACCTCTTCGAGGGTCTTGGGCGGCGGCCGATTGGTCTTGTAGTCGAGGATGAGAAGGCTTCCCTCGACCAGTGCGAGGCGGTCGATCTGGCCTTCGAGATCGAAGGCGCCCTCGCCGTCGCCGATCCGAGCCACCACAGGGACCTCGGCAAGGCTTCCCGGCTGGAACAGGGGCGCAAAAGAAGCATCCCTGACGATGGCGAGCGTCTCGGCAAGGATCTCGTCCTTCAAGGCCTGTTCTAGCGATGCGCCTCGCGCGGCGACGAAGGCCCGCGCCGCCCGTTCCTGATCCTCCGGCGCCACCTCCGGCAGATGTTGCAATAGGGCATGGACGAGCCGCCCACGGGCATAGCGGCCGTTCTGGCTGAGCGCACGCGGTCCAAGCGGCGGCTGCTCGGGGAGGGCGTCCAACCCGCCTTCGAGGCCAAGGGAGAGCCGCGAGGGCGCAAGCTTCAGACGCGACCGCTCGCGCGGGGCAGGGGCGAGCGCCCAGGCGGGAAGGGGTGCAGGCGCCGGCCGCTCCGTCTCGGCTTCGTCAGCTTGCACGATCTCGGGCTGCTTGCGCTCCATGCGGCGCACGGCGACGCCGTCCGTGCCGACATGCTCCGTCAAATGGCCGTCGAGCCCGTCTTTGACGAGGTCGTACCAAGAGTTCGCCTCCCGCTGTTGCACGCCCTGCCAGCCGCAGACATAGAGCCGGTCCTTGGCGCGCGTCATGGCGACATAGAGCAGCCGGTGGTATTCCTCGCGCTCGGCCTGCTCCATTCTGATCTTGCTGTCTTCCAGCGCCGCGAGCTTCGAACGCCCCGCCGGCGGCCAGACGAGATGGGTGACCTCGCCGGGTGGCTCGCCCTCACGCGGCACGGGAAACAGCCTCGGCCCTTGCGCCCGTGGCCGCATGCAGGTGTCGGGCAGGAACACGATCGGCGCCTGCAATCCTTTGGCGCCGTGCACCGTCATGATGCGCACCTCGTCGCGCTCCTGCTCCATGTCGCGCTTGATCTCCACATCGCCGGCGCGGAGCTGGTTGACGAAGCCCTGCAGGGAGGGCGCGGCCTCCCGGTCATAGGCGAGCGCGAGATCGAGAAACTCGTCGATCGCCTCCGCCGCCTCCGGCCCGAGCCTTGTGAGCATGGCCTTGCGCAGTCGCTGCGCGTCGGCGCCGAGCAGCTCGGCGAAGAATTCGTAAGGCGGCAGGAGATCGGCGCGTGACAGCCACTGGGCGAGCTTCTCCGACGCTTCGGCGAAGCGCGGGTCGTCCTTCGCCTTGGCCTTGAGCGCCGACCAGAGCGAGCCCGAACGTCCATGCGCGAGCGCGAACAAGGCCTCGTCGTCGAGCCCGAACAGCGGGCTCTTCAGCACGACGGCCAGCGCCAGATCGTCCTCTTGCATCAGCAGCACGTCGGCGAGCGCCACGAGGTCCTGCACCGCGAGCTGATCCGTCAGCTTCATGCGGTCGGCGCCCGCCACGGGCACGGAGAGTCGCTTCAGCTCGCGGATCATGGGCGTGGTGAAGGGATCGCGGCGGCGGACGAGGATCAGGATATCGCCGGCCTTGATCTTGCGGCCTTGCGCGGGAAGCTCCTCGTCCGTGTCGAGCCATGCCTTGATCGTTGCGGCGATGCGGCGGCAGAGCTCGTCCACCGATCGGGCGCCCGCGGCCGTCTCGTCCCAGGGCTGGAACGCCTCCGTAGGCTCGGGCTTCGTCTCGGTTTCGACCTGCCAAAGCTCGACCAGCCCCGCCTGGCCTTTCCTGAACGCGTGGTGCTGGATGATCGCATCCGCCTGCCAGGTCATCCCGTCGGCTGCGGGCGCCTTGGCGAAGATCCAATCGACAGCGGAAAGGATCGGCTCGGTCGACCGGAAGGACAGCGTGAGCGGCACCTCGTGCCAGCGGAGCCCCATCGCCGCCGCGCGTTGCTTGAACGCGCGTCCGACCTCCCCGAACCGCGCCGGGTTTGCGCCCTGGAAGCTGTAGATCGACTGCTTCTCGTCGCCGACGGCGAACAGCGTGCGGAGCTTCGGGCTTGCGCCGCTACCGGCAAAGAACTCCGCCGCCAGGGCCTCGATGATACTCCATTGCGCCGGGTTCGTGTCCTGCGCCTCATCGACCAGGATATGGTCGATGCCGCCATCGATCTTGTAGAGCACCCAGGAGGCCGCGTCGGCGCGCGACAGGAGGTTCTGCGTCTTGACGATGAGGTCGTCATAGTCGAGCGCGGCCTCGGCCCGCTTGCGCCGCTCATAGTCGGTCTGCACCGCGTCGGCGAGCGCGATCACGGCCACGCTCGCTTCGGCCACGCGCAAATACGCGAGCCTGTCGTTGGATGCGGCGAACTCGATTTGCGCGCCAACGAGCATGGCGGCGATGGAAGGCGCCTCCTTGGCGAAGCCCTTGCTGCAAATCTGCGCGCGCGGCTTGCCCTCTCCGGTCAAGAACACGGGCGCAAGCGCCGCCACGCGGCTCTCGCCTTGGCTCGCTCTGGCCTCGCGCAAATTGGTTTCAGCCTCGTTGTCGACCTTCTTGTCCGAGCCGAATGCGGCGAATGCGGCGATAGCCGAGTCGATCTCTGCATCTTGAAGGACGTTCGAAAGCTCCGCGATCAGCGCCTCTTCCCCGTCGTCGCCGACCTTGAACAGGCGCTTGAGCGCCAAGCCTTCGGCCTCGGCCCAATCGGCGCGGCTTTTATGAAAGGCGACCATCTTGGCAAGCTCCGCGCGCTTGGCGAGCACGGTATCGACCACCTGGCGGAAATAATCGCCGGCGGTGAGCCCGATGACCTTGGCCAGCGCCTTGCCGAGCGCGCTCTCGCTATCCGCGGCGGCGCGCGAGACCGTGGCGTCGAAAGCCGCACGCCGCATCAGCGCCTGGTTGCGCTCGTCGAGCACCGAGAAATGCGGCGTCACCTGCGCTTCGAGCGGAAAGCGCTGCAACAGCCGTTCGCAAAAGCCGTGAATGGTATGGATCTTCAGCCCGCCTTTGGCTTCCAGCGCGCGGGCGAACAGACGCCGGGCGATGCGCAGATCCTCCTCATCGGGTGCGTGCCCCAACAGCGCGGAGAGCTTCTCGCGGAGGGCCTCGGCCTTAATCGTCGCCCAGTCGGCAAGTTCTTTCAGCAGGCGGTTCTGCATCTCTGCCGCGGCCGTCTTGGTGTAGGTCAGGCAAAGAATGGACTCAGGCCTGAAGCCTGCGAGCAGGAGCCGCAAGCTCCGCCTGACCAGGACCTCGGTCTTGCCGGTGCCGGCATTGGCCGACACCCAGGCCGAGGCCGCGGGGTCCGAGGCCCGCGCCTGGTTCTTGTCGGCCTCATGCGGAAGCGGCGCCGGCGCGCTCATCGGAACTCCTCCTCGGCCTCTTGCGTGAGCCATTCCTTGACGCGGGCGAGGTGCTCGTAGTCGTCGTAGCGATAATGGCTGACGAAGGCCGGCGCCGACCGGCGCTTCACCTCGTAAGGCATGTCGGGATCGTCGTAGCGCGCGATAAGCGCGGTAAGCTCTGCGAGCGCGTTTGCGGCAAGACTATCTGGAGACGTCTTCGCCGCCGCGCGATCCTCGCCGCCCTCGTTGCGGCCCGAGGCGTTGATGTAGCGGAGGTCTTTCACCACGCGCTTGCCGAGATCCGCGAAGCCGCCCCCAGCGGCGATGCAAGCCTCGAGCGGAAGCTGTGGCGCGAACAGCTCATCGACATGCTTCTGGATCGGCGGCTTGCCGGTCTTGTAATCGTAGATGACCACCGAGCCGTCCCCGGCAACATCGATGCGGTCGGCGCGGACGGTGAGCTTGAAGCCGCTTGCCAGCTCGAGCGCGCCGTCGACCTCGGTCAAGATGCTGGCGATGCCTGCGCGGCGCGCGGGCTCGGTCGCGGCGAACCAACGGGCGAAGCGCCGGAAATGCGGCCGCCAAAAGGCTTCCACGATCGGCGAGCGGCCGAGCCTGGCGAAATGCCCATCGGCGATCTGGATAAGTTTGGCTTCGGCGTCGGCTGGTAACCCGTCGGGATGATCACGGAAGAACTCATGCAAGGTCCGATGCACGATCGTGCCGCGCAAGGCCGGGTCGGGCTCGGCGCCGAGCTCTTTCATCGGCTCGAGCTTCAAGATGTCCCTGGCGAAAATCTCGTAAGGGTTGGCGATCCAGCGCTCGATGCGGGTGACGCTCAGTTTGCGCGGACGCGCCTCGACCGGCGGGCATGGTCGCGGCGGCTTGGCAGGCTCGAATGTCGGCGTGCCATCGCGCTCCCGCGCCCAGGCCACCCAAGGCTGCTCGGGCTCGATCTTTTGCTCGAGGCCTGACGCCTTGACCAGCGCCAGCAGCCGCTGCAGCCAGCGCGACGGCACGGTCGGCACGCCGTCCACTTTCAGCGCGCGGGTGAGGTAGACGCTCTCCGCGCCGAGCGCCTGGGCGAAGTCGTGGGCGGCGAGGCCGATGCGGCGCTCAGGCGGGTTAAGCCCGAGCTTCTCGCGCATGGGCCTGGAGAGCCAGGGCCCGGTCTCCTGGTGCCGCGGCCACACCCCTTCGTTCAGGCTGCCCAGGATCACCAGATCGGGCTGCTGGAGGCGCGCTTCAAGCGGGCCCCAGATGAAGAGGCGAGGATGCAGCGCCGCGCGTGGGCGCACCACCTCGCCTGCGATCAGGCTCCGGTAGAAGGGCGGATAATCGGCGGCGGTGAGCGCGAGGCCTCGGCCTGCGTCGATCAGCTCGGCCAGCAGCACCGAAAGGGCTTCGCCCGCGTCGCCCTGCCACAGGCCCGAAGATGAGCCGTCTTTGTCCCGCGCCAAGACTTCCGCCACTTCGGCATGGGCTTCCGCCAGCCGCGCCGCGTGATGCGGCCCTGATGCCAATGCTGCGAGCGGCGCAAACGCCGTCTCCAGGTCCGCCACGAGTCTGAGCGCCGCCTCATGCTCCTCTGGCGCGAGCGCAAGACGCCCGCGCTTGCGCTCGCTGCGTGCCGCCTCAAGCGCCGCGCGGGCGCCGGCGAGCCCTTGTCCGACATAGATGTCGCGGAAGACTCCCCGCTCGAGCGCGCGGGCTGCTTTGCGCGCCTGCTCGGGGCGGCGTCCGAGCAGCGCCAAGGGATGCTTGAGCAAGGCCATCAGCGCTGGCGGGGCGAAATCCGTCTCGACCGCGCCGAGCACGAGATCGAGGAAGGCGCCAGGCACGGTGCGCGCGATCGGCACGCCTGCCGAATCGTCGATGGCCAGATCGTAGCGCTTCAGCCGCGCCGCCACGCGCCGAGCCAGCACGCGATCGGGGGTGACGAGCGCCGCGGTCTTGCCGGGCGTCTCGATCGTGGACCTGAGGATCAACGCGATGGCTTCCGCCTCGTCGTGCGCGGTGGGCGCCACCACGACGCGGATGCCGGCAAGCGCATTGGCGAAGCTGGCGCGTCCCTCGGGCAAGAGCTCGTCTGCGGCAAGGAATCGCTGCCAATGGTCCGTGCTCTCCGCGGGGCGCAATGCCTCGCTCGTCAGATGCAGCCGCGCGCGGGCACCGGCGTCAGGCTCGCTTCCCGGCACAGTGGCGACCTCGTCACGCGTCGCGCCGAGCCTGCGCAACAGCTCCGCCATGCCGGCTTGCGGGTGCTCCTGATGCTCGGGCAGCATCGTCCAGCTTTCCTGGTCGAGAGAGTGATCGAGGCCCGGCAGCACGACCGCGCCGTTCGGCAGCGAGGCGATGACTTTCAGGAGCCGCGCCGTCGCCGGCACGGTGCCCGTCGAGCCTGCGGCAATGACGGGATGTGGCGAGCCGCGCGCCAGCCGTTCGGTCTCCTGCGCCATCAGCATGTTGCGGCGGGCGACAGGGGAGACCAGGCCATTGTCGGCGAGGTATTGCGGCCAATGCTCGGTGACGATCTTGAGGAACTGCACGGTTGCGTCCCAATGGCTGGCAAGGTCGTCAGGCACGAGCCGTTCGAGGTTTGCGAGACCGATCTCCTCACTCTCGACAACGTCCATGAGACGCGCGAGATCGGCGGCAAGATTAGAAGCCTGTCCCGGACTCTGCACAAAGCGAATGGAGTCAATCTCGGTCTCGGTCGCGGCAGCAGCGGGATGATGCCCGTAGGCCAGCACGAGGCGCATCAGCGCGAGACGTCGCGGCAGCGCGCCGATGGCCGACGCACCGCTCGCGCCGTCGTCTTCCAGGCTCTCCCCGGCCCCGAAGATGATCGCTGCCTCCTCGTCGGGATCGCCGAGCGCGCTGATGCGCGGCAGGAGCAGCGCTTCGCCCTTGGCCTCTGCCAGGAAGGTCTCGCGCAGCGCCCGCGCCGCGCGGCGGGTGGGCAGATAGATCGTGGTGAGCGGAAGCGTGAGCGGATCGGGCTTGGACCCGCGGGGCGCGGGCAGGTCGCCGGCGAGAATGGCCCTGGCAAGCGTGGTGAGAAAGGGCGCCGAAGGCGGAATTGTGTAGAGCATGGGAGGCCCTGCCACGGGTTCAGGCACCTTCGCGCTCGAACGAGGTCTCGGCTTCCGCCAAGGCTTCCGGCGTGCCCACATGCATCCAGACGCCGTCGAGGCGCACGCCGTAGAGCTTGCCCTTGGCCAGCGCGCGGTCCCAGAGGAGATTCAGCGAGAAGCGCCCGTCAGGGCAATCCTTGAACAGCCTCTCGTCGCACAGCGACACGCCGGCAAAGGCGAACGGCACGACCTCGTCCTTTCCTCGCCGGAGGAGCCGGCCATCCGAGTCCATGGCGAAGTCGCCTTTGGCCGCATAGCCGATGCTGGTTGCCGCGGGCGCGAGCAAGAGGAGACAGTCCATCGCCGCCGGGTTCCATAACCGCAACATGCGCGACAGTGCGGGCGCCGCACCCTCGCTCCAGACGGAATCGGCGTTGTGGATGAAGAAGGGGCCATGTCCTAGCAGAGGCAGCGCCTTCTTGGCGCCGCCGCCCGTGTCGAGCAGCACGCCGCGCTCGTCGGAGACGAGGGTCTCCGGCTTCTTGCTTTGGCGACCGGCAAGATGGGCCTCGAGCTGCTCGGGGAGATAGTGGACGTTGACGATGGCGGTCTTGACGCCGGCGGCGGCCAGGCGGTCGAGCACGTGATCGAGAAGGGGCCGGCCCGCGAGCGGCACCAGCGGCTTCGGCATGCGCAAAGTCAGCGGCCGCATGCGCTCGCCGAACCCAGCGGCCAGCACCATTGCCGTTCTCGCCTCGGTCATGAGCGCACTCTCTTACACGACCAGGGGAGGGAGGTCTCGTGCCGCGGGAAACTCGCGCGCGTAGAAGCGCCGAAGCTCCGCCAAAGCGGGGTGAGCGAGGTCGCGCTCGAGATAGCGCGCCACCCGCGGGATGTGAGCGAGATAACCGCGCTTGCCGTCACGTTTCGCCAATCGCGCAAAGATGCCGAGGATCTTGGAGTTTCGTTGGGCGCCGAGCGTCGCGTAAAGCGCGACGAACCGATCACCCGAAAAGCTCTTGTTTTGCGCGCCCCGGGCGGAACAGTAGCGAGCGAGAAGCTCCCGTTCAAGCGCTTCGGGAACGTCGAGCCGGGCGTCCTGGAGGAGCGATACGAGATCGTAGGCCAGCGGCCCCAAAAGGGCGTCCTGGAAGTCGAGAATTCCGACGCTCTTGATGCCCGCCCGATCGGGGAGCCAGATCAGGTTGGGGGAGTGATAGTCCCTGAGCACCCAGCCGAGATCCGACTGCGCCGCCTCCGCGAGCAGGGGACGCCACAGGGCCCTGAATTCCTCAGCCAGGCTGGCCGGCATCTCCCTGCCATGCAGCGCCGGCCAGAACCAGTCGATGAGCAGCGACGCCTCGGTCAGCATCGCCTCGGCGTCGAGCGCGGGGAGCCGGTAAGGGGCGTGGCCCTCGATGGGGAGGAGGGCCGGAGGTCCCTTGTCGGCAAATGCGGCTAGCACGTCGACGGCAGGCCCCCAAAGCTCGGCGAGCGGATGGCCGCGCCCCGCTTCGCTGCCGAATACCCTGTCGCCGAGATCCTCGAGGATGAGGAAGCCCTGGTCGAGGTCGAAGGCGTAGATGGCGGGCGCCGAAAATCCGCGCTCCCTGAGCGCCGCCGCCACCGCAACGAAAGGCGTCACGTCTTCCGCCAGATGCACCAGCGCGCTATAGGGCTTGCCGTCGCGGATCGGCGGACCGTCGGGTTGGCGCGGCGAGTTCATCAGGATGGCGCTGCGGTCCGGCAGCACGAGCCGCGCATAAGCGCGCGTCGAGGCGTCGCCTTGCAGATAGCGCGAAGCGGCTTCGGCGTAAGGCGTGCTCGCGAGGAAATTCGTCATCGCCTTGAGCCGCGCCAGCCGTTCCTCGAAGCTCCCATGGCCGGTGAGCACGATCCGGCGCGTGTTCGGCGTCGCCGTCTCGTCCACGACGATGTCGAGCCGGTCGGCCGGAAGCCAGCCTGCGGCCCGCTCGGGCCATTCGATGAGAACCACGCCCTCGCTCACCGCGTCATCGAGGCCTAACTCGTCGAGCTCGGCAGGCTGAAGCCGGTAGAAATCGCAATGGGTGAGGGTGAGGCGCGGCGTCTCGTAGCGTTGCATCAGCGCGAAGGTCGGGCTCGGCACCTCGCCCTCGCCGCCGAGCCTGGTGACGAGCGCGCGTGCGAAGGTGGTCTTGCCGGTGCCGAGCGGCCCGGAGAGCGCGATGACGTCGCCCGCCTTGAGGACAAGCGCGAGGCGGCTTGCGAGAATGTCGAGCTGGACGAGATCGACATCGTCGAGAATCCAGCTTGCGGTCATCCGGCGAGGCTTGATTTGTAGCGCGGCGCGTCGAGCTCCGGGGCGGCTTTGGTTGGCTCCTGCTGGAGCGGAAGCAGCAGCTTGACGCGGGTTCCCCGCCCCGGCGCCGAATCGAGCGACACGGTGCCGCCATGCAGCTCCGCCAGGCTCTTGACGATGGAAAGCCCGAGCCCTGCGCCGCGGTGGCTAGAGCCGTGCGCGCGGCTCTCGAACCGGTCGAACACGGCCTGCTGATAATCCGCGGGGATGCCCACGCCTTGATCGGCGATGGTGAAGGCGATCAGGGCGTTTTCGCGCCCGCAGGCGAGCCCAATCCTGCCGCCGGCGCCGGAGAAGCCGATGGCGTTGGAGAGAAGATTGTACAGCATCTGTGTGACGCGCCTGCCGTCGGCGACGAACTCCTCGATGCCGGGCTGAACATCGATGTCGAGCTCGACCTTGTTTTGCCTGAGCCGCTCTTCCACGCCCTGCACCGCCTGGTCGATCACGTCGCGCACCTTGACCGGCGAGAGCTTCAATTCGAGCGTGCCGGCGTCGATCGTCGCCAAGTCGAGAATATCATCGATGATGGCGAGCAGCGTGCGTCCCGAAAACAGGATGTCGTTGAGATAATCGTGCTGCTTCTCATTCATGGGACCGGCGATGGGGCTCGCCAGCAGCTCGCTGAAGCCGATGATGTTGGTGAGCGGCGTGCGCAGCTCGTAGGACACGTGGCTGATGAAGGCGGTCTTGAGGCGGTCGGCCGCCTCAAGTGCCTCGGCGCGCTCGATCAGCGCGCGCTCGGCATGCTTCGCGTCGGACACATCGACATAGGTCAGCAGCGTACCGCCGTCAGGTAGCGGCAGCACCGCGCAAGCCAGCACGCTGCCGTCGAGCCGGTCGAACTGCCGATCATAGGCGACCCGCTCGGCGACGATTGCCGTCACCGTGGTCTTGATGCCCTCCCACTCCTCGGGCGCGTCATAAAGCACGCGGCACCACGAGATGATCTCCTCGATATGCGGCTCGCCGTCGAGCTGACGCGGGTTCAATCGCCACAGCGCCGCGAAGGCGCGGTTGTAGAGGCGCAAGCGTCCGCTCGGCGCAAACACCGCGACGCCCTCGCGCAACGTATCGAGCGTTTCCGTCTGCACCTCGATCAGCGCGTTGTAGCGGCTTTCGAGCGCGAGCCGCTCCGTCAC
Organism: Methyloceanibacter sp.; assembly: GCA_022865725.1. Lineage (GTDB taxonomy): Bacteria > Pseudomonadota > Alphaproteobacteria > Rhizobiales > Methyloligellaceae > Methyloceanibacter. Next base: position 11,307 of record JALHTP010000168.1, read on the forward strand.
GTTCTCGTAGAGATAGGTGACGCCCGACTCGCCTACGCTGTCCGCGACCACATGCAAGGTGCGGCCGTCGGGGAGGTGCCACTGCTCCTCGGCTTGCGCGTTCGAGCCGTAGCAGCCAAGCCAGCCCTTCTTCCATTCGCGATAATCGGCCTTCTCCGGCAGCCGCCGCGCCTGGCGCAGCCGGTCGAGGATCTCGCCGTCGCGGGGGTGGGTGGCGAGCCACTCGGAGTCGAGCTGCCAGAGCTCCACATAGGCCTGATTGAAATGGGTGAGCCGCTGCCCGGCGTCGAACACGGCAAAGGCCGTGGCCAGCCGGTCGAAGCTGCGGAAACGCGTCTCGAGACTCGGCTTCGCCTCGGCGCGGCTGCGCTCGGCCTTGCTCGCCTCATCCAGCAATGCGCGCAACGAGGCGACCTGATCCTCAAGCTGGCGATGCTTGGCGGCTGCGTCGGCATGATTGAGGCGCTGCCCTGCGAGGTCGCGCACCTTGAGCACGATGGTCCGCCCTGCGGTGCGACCGTCGACCTCGACATAGCGGTCGCGGACGGTGCGGAGCACCAGATTGAAGGGCTCGCCCCGCTCGGCCAGAGCGTCGATCGCATTGTCCAGCTCTTGGGCGGAATTCGCGTCGAGCCAGGCGGTGAAGTTCAGGAGCCCGCTCGTTTCGCGCGGCACGCCGAGAGCGGGCGGCAAGGTCGCCACCAGAAGCTCGGCCTCGCCGGACTCGGCCACGGTCAGAAGCGCCTGCGGCTCGGCCGCCAGCAGCGTCTCGAGCGTGCTCTCGCTGAGGCGGTAGCGCTCGGCCTCCAACTGAGCGGCGATTTCGGTCTTGCGCGCCCGGTCCGTCGCGCGCAGGCAAGCGATGGCCGTCCCGATGGCAAAAGCGATGATGCCGAGATTGATGCCGAGCATCAGCAGCGTGCGGGCGTCAAGCGTGGGCGGCTCGCTTGCGGCCAACGCCGGCCCGAGAGGTAGCGCGCAGAGAGGAATGGAGCAGGCTAGGACGCGGAACAGCACATCTGGCCACCTTGATGAAGGTGCAGCCTTGCCCCCGCTGGTCCGCATGGTCCCTCGCTCCCACGCCGCCGCCCATGGCCTCGCCTCGTCTAACGCTGCCACAGACCGAACGCGGGCCGATCGACCCCGCGAGCCTCAAGGCGAATCACGGGCTAGCTTAGCTTCATCCCGGACTCTTGCCCACTGGCGCGAGCACTTTGGTTAATCGTGTCGCGGGCCTCGTCCGTCATGGTGAGATGGCCGGCCGTCCCTTCGAGGCTCGCTTCGCTCGCACCTCAGGATGACGGCCGGCCCTCGAACCATCAATACCGGTATTGGTCGGGCTTGTAGGGGCCCTCGGCCGGCACGCCGATATACTTCGCCTGCTCGGCGCTGAGCCTGGTCAGCTTGGCGCCCACCTTGGCGAGATGCAAGCGCGCCACCTTCTCGTCGAGCTGCTTCGGCAGCGTATAGACCTCTTTCTTATACGCAGCGGGATTGGACCACAGCTCCATTTGCGCCAGCGTCTGGTTGGTGAAGGAGGCGCTCATCACGAAGCTCGGATGGCCCATGGCGTTGCCGAGATTGACCAGCCGTCCCTCCGACAGAATAATGATCCGGTGCCCGTCGGGAAACTGAATCTCGTCCACCTGCGGCTTCACATTCTCCCATTTCATGTTGCGCAAGGCCGCCACCTGAATCTCGGAATCGAAATGGCCGATATTGCAGACGATGGCGCGGTCCTTCATCGCGCGCATATGGTCGATGGTGATGACGTCCTTGTTGCCGGTGGCAGTGACGAAAATATCGGCCCGCGGCGCGGCATCGTCCATGGTGGTGACCTCGTAGCCCTCCATCGAGGCCTGCAGCGCGCAGATCGGATCGACCTCGGCGACCAGTACGCGGCAGCCGGCGTTGCGCAGCGAGGCGGCGGAGCCCTTGCCCACGTCGCCGAAGCCCGCGACCATCGCCACCTTGCCCGCCATCATCACGTCGGTGCCGCGGCGGATGCCGTCGACCAGGCTTTCGCGGCAGCCATAGAGATTGTCGAACTTGGACTTGGTGACGCTGTCATTGACGTTGATCGCCGGGAACAGCAGCGTGCCCTTCTTCTGCATCTCGTAGAGGCGGTGCACGCCGGTCGTGGTCTCCTCGGTCACGCCCTTGACGTTCTTGGCGATCTCCGAGAACCAGCCCGGCTTTTCCTTCAGCGTCTTCTTGATCGAGGCGAACAGCACCTCTTCTTCCTCGTTGGTCGCGCCGTCGAGAAAGGCAGTGTCGCCCTTCTCCGCGCGCACGCCGAGATGCACCAGCAGCGTCGCGTCGCCGCCGTCGTCGAGAATCATGTTCGGCGTGCCGCCATCCGCCCATTCGAAGATGCGGTTGGTGTAGTCCCAATATTCTTCGAGACTCTCGCCCTTGAAGGCGAACACAGGGATGCCCGTGGCGGCGATCGCGGCCGCGGCGTGGTCCTGCGTCGAATAGATGTTGCACGAGGCCCAGCGGATATCGGCGCCGAGCGCGGCAAGCGTCTCGATCAAGACTGCGGTCTGGATGGTCATGTGCAGCGAGCCGGCGATGCGCGCGCCCTTCAAAGGCTGCTTCGCGCCATACTCCTCGCGTACCGCCATCAGCCCTGGCATCTCGGTCTCGGCGATGGCGATTTCCTTGCGGCCCCAGGAGGCCAAGCCGATGTCTTTGACGTAGTAGGTCATACTGGTCTCTCTACTCCTGGCCTCGGACTATAAGGATATAAAGAAGTCCTTATACGAGTTCCAAACCGTTTGCCAGGGGGGATGGCGTCCGACCTCCTTTGGCGAAGCTGGCCGAAATCGCGGACGATGAATTTCGCTAGCCCGCGCCTATCGAGGCCTAATCCTCTTCGCCGAAACCGTTCTCGACGAGCTTGATCAGCGCTTCGAGCGCGGCTTGCGCCTCCGGCCCTTCAGCTTCGATCAGGATGGTGTGGCCCTGTCCGGCGGCGAGCATCATCAGCCCCATGATCGAGGTGCCGCCGACCGTGTGGCCCTCGCGCGTCACGCGCACCTCGGCGGTGAAGCCCGTGGTGCAGCGGACGAACTGCGCCGAGGCCCGCGCATGCAATCCCTTCTTGTTGGGGATCACCACCTCGGCGAAATAGAGACCTTCGCGCGGCTCTATCTTGTTATCGCGAGTCCTTGCCACGCTCTAATTCGCCGCGAGGATTTGACTGGCCACGCTGATATATTTGCGCCCGGCTTCCTGCGCCTGGGTGATGGCCTCTTCGAGCCCGCACTCGCCCCTGACGCTCGCCAGCTTCACCAGCATCGGCAGATTGACGCCGGCGATCACTTCCACATTCGACCGTTCCATGGCCGAGATGGCGAGGTTGGACGGCGTGCCGCCGAACATGTCGGTGAGGACGACGACGCCCTTGCCGGTATCGACGCGGGCGAGCGCCGTCAGCATGTCGCTTCGCCTAACGTCGAGATCGTCGTCGGGCCCGATCGAGATCGTCTCGATCTGCTCTTGAGGTCCGACCACGTGTTCGAGCGCGGCACGGAATTCGTGCGCGAGCCTGCCATGCGTGACGATGACGACGCCGATCATGTTGCCCCTTGGGTCGAGTCCGCCCGGTGAAAGGCCGCTATCTTTCTCAGGAGAGGTGCCCTGCGCAAGCCCAAGCTTTCACCCCTCACCGCGCTTGCTCCGGCGCTGCCAGGAAAAGCGCCATTTTGAGTTTCAGCGGCGCCGAGGGCTCGAAGGGAGCAAGTCTCAGCGCCGGCAGGGAAATGCCCGCGATCACTGTCCGTTCCGCATGCTCTGGCGGCATCCTCGGCACGTCCTGGGCGTCCACCAGGTCGCATACGAGCACGAGTTGCGCCCCCGCCAGGAACGGCACCTCCACGATGCCAAGCCCTCTCACTTCGATCTTGCCGGCGATGCTCGCCGGCGGCGAGGCCATGAGTGCTCCGTCCGCATTCGCCTCGACGAAGACCTGATCGTCGGCCACGAGAGATGGAAGAAGCACGCCTTCGCTCGGGAGCGCCATGAATCTCAGCGCCAGGTCCGACTTGCCCGAGCCCGGGCTCCCGCGCAACAACGCACCACGCCGCCCAAGCGCCACACAGGTGCCATGGACGAGCTCGCCCCCCACTGTCATTGCCCGGCTTGACCGGGCAATCCAGTAAGCGTTGCCTTCCCGAATGATCTGGGACCGGTGGCTACTGGATTCCCGCTTTCGCGGGAATGACAAGTCTGCATTAAGGATTGTTCCTAGGTCGCCGGCAGCCGGATCACAAATCGCGCGCCGCCGCTTTTGCGGTCGCCACTATCCCCTTTGCCGCGCCACATGCCGGCAGGGGGACGGTTCTCCGCATAGAGGCGCCCGCCATGGGCCACCACGATCTGGCGCGAAATATTGAGGCCGAGCCCGGAGTTCTGGCCGAAATTCTCCTGCGGACGGTCGGTGTAGAAGCGCTCGAAGATGCGCTCGAGATTCTCAGGCGGAATGCCCGGGCCTTCGTCCTCGATGGCGATCTGAATCTCCGGCCCGATCCTGCGCGCCACGACCGCCACCCGGCCGCCCGGCGGCGAGAAGGAGATGGCATTGTCGAGCAGGTTGATGATGACTTGGCTCAGACGGCTGTCGTGTCCCACGACCCGGTAGGGCCTGGCGCCCGGCGCGTAAGCGATGTCGAACACGACTTCGGGCGCGTCGTCGCGGTGGATGTCGTTGAACAGCGAGACGGTGGTGCGCAAGAGATCGGCCAGGTCGACCGCCTTGGCGTCCTCGCGGGCAAGCTCGGCATCGAGGCGCGAGGCATCGGAAATATCGCTGATCAGCCGGTCGAGCCGCTGCACGTCGTGCTTGATGATCTCCATCAGCCGCTCTTTCGATTCATCGGTCTTGGCGAGCGGCAGGGTCTCGGTGGCGCTGCGCAAGGAGGTAAGCGGGTTCTTCAGCTCGTGCGACACGTCGGCGGCGAAGCTCTCGATGGCGTCGATCCGCTTGTAGAGCGCATTGGTCATGTCGCGCAGCGCGCCGGAGAGGTGGCCGATCTCGTCGGTGCGGTCGGTGAAGTCCGGGATCTCGGCGCGGGCAGTGACGCTATGGCGGACCCGCTCGGCTGCCGCCGCGAGCCGCTGCACGGGCCCGGCGATGGTGTTGGCGAGGATCACCGAGAGCACGATGGTGACGGCTGCCGCGAACAGCGACACGCGCACGATGCCCCAGCGCTCGGCGGCGACGATATTGTCGATGTCGCCGCCTCGCGTGGATAGGAGCAGCACGCCGAGCACGGCGCGCATGCGCTGGATCGGCACCGCCACCGACACCACCAGCTCGCCTTTGTCGTTGATCCTGACGATCGGTACCGAGGTCCCGATCAAGGCGGTCGCCACCTCGGGATAGGCCTTGCCGTTGGCGCCGCCGATCTCGGTATAGAGCGGCAGGTCGTATTGCCGCATATGCGTCTTCGCCGCTTGCCAGAACCGCGTCAGCGCGTCGGGCTGCTCCGCGGCGGGCGCCGGGAGGTCGTAGCGCAGCACCTCGCCGCGCGAGTAGAAGGTATCGGAATCGAGGATGAGCGCGCCGTCGCGGCTATAGATGCGGGCGCGGCTTCCCGTGGGCTTGACCAGCGGACGCAGGATAGGGGCCGCGCGCTCGGGATCGATGGTGAATTCGAGCGAGTTGGAAAGACTGTCGTCGTCGTCGCCGGCCTGGCCCTGCTCCGCCTCGAGCAGCTTCTCGGGGTCGAGCTGCACCTCGTTGGTATCGACGCCGGCGGAAGCCGCGATGGCGCGGGCGATGATCTCGCCTTGCGTAGCCAGGCTCTGCACCTTGGCGTCGATCAGCCCGGCGCGGAACTGGTTGAGATAGAGGATGCCCGAAACGAGGATGGCGAGCCCGATCAGATTGAGCACGACGATGCGCCGCGTCAGACTCGAGAAGCCATGCCGGAAGGGAAGGTGCTCGGAGAGCCAGCCGAGGCCGTTCAACGTGCGGTCGCGCGCTACCTTCAGTAAGCGGCGGACGCGCTTCTTCAGCGTTGCGGCGTCAGGCCGTTGCCAGGACCTGTCGGCCTCAACGGTCATCGACGACCCGTCACTCTTTGAATCGGTAGCCGACGCCATAAAGCGTCTCGATCACGTCGAAGTTCGTGTCGACAGCCTTGAACTTCTTGCGCAAGCGCTTGATGTGGCTGTCGATGGTGCGGTCGTCGACATAGACCTGATCATCATAGGCCGCATCCATCAGCGCGTCGCGGCTTTTCACCACGCCGGGCCGGGCGGCAAGCGACTGGAGGATCAGGAATTCGGTGACGGTCAAGGTGACCGGACGGTTGTCCCAGACGCAAGTGTGACGCTCGGGGTCCATCTTGAGCTGGCCGCGCTCGATCACCTTCGACTTGTCCTCGACCACGGCGGTCGTGTCGCGGGGCTGGGCGCGCCTCAAGACCGCTTTCACCCGCTCGACCAGGAGTCGCTGCGGGAAGGGTTTGCGGATGAAGTCGTCGGCGCCCATCTTCAGCCCGAACAGCTCGTCGATCTCCTCGTCCTTCGAGGTGAGGAAGATCACCGGCAGCTCGCTTCGCTGGCGCAGCCGCCGCAGCAGCTCCATGCCGTCCATGCGCGGCATCTTGATGTCGAGGATGGCGAGGTCGGGAGGGCTCTCGGCGAAGCCGTCGAGCGCGCTTGCGCCGTCGTTGTAAGTCTGGGTCTTATAGCCTTCCGCCTCGAGCACCATGCGCAAGGAGGTGAGAATGTTACGATCGTCATCGACAAGTGCAATTGTTGGCATTGTGGGGGCCCTTGTGGCGATTGACGTGGTTAAGATGTGCAGGGTTCTGGGCTGCGGTCGAGTATGGCAGCATCGGGGCGCTGTTCGCCACCCATCATTATCGTGGTGCAACAAATATCCTTATGGCGCAAGTGAATAAGTCTCCAGAATTGCCCGCGAAATCAGAGGTTGCGGCCTCTGCGCGCGCCCTTGTGCGTCGTGCCCTCAAGGGCTCGCTGGCGACCATCGACGGGCGCAACGGTTATCCTTACGCCTCCCTTATCACCCTTGCGACCGACGCCTCGGGCGCACCGACCTTTCTCATCTCGACGCTCGCGCGCCACACCGCGAACCTCGCGTCTGACGCCCGCGCCTCGATCATGGTGGACGAGACCGGAGCGCTGGCCGATCCGCTGCAAGGGGCGAGGGTCACGCTCTATGGCCGGGCGGCGCCCATCGCAGAGGAGGGGGTGCGGCGGAGGTTCCTCGCGCGGCACCCCGAGGCCGCGTTCTATGCCGACTTCCCGGATTTCTCCTTCTGGCGTCTCGCCGTCGAGGGGGCGCATTATATCGGCGGCTTCGGGCGCATCTTCGATCTCGCCCCAAGCGAGCTGCTCCTGCCGCTTGAAGGCGCCTCGGCGCTGCTGGAGGCCGAGCCCGGCATCGTGGCGCACATGAACGAGGACCACGCCGATGCGATCGAGCTTTACGCCACGGCGCTTGCCGACGCTTCCCCGGGTCAGTGGCGCATGGCTGGCATCGATCCGGAAGGCTTCGACATCGTTCTTGACGGCTCCGCGCGCCGTGTCGTGTTTGCCGAACCCGTGACGACGCCCACCGAAGCGCGGACGGAGCTTGTCAGGCTCGCCGCCGAGGCCCGCGCGGGGCGGCAATAGCCCTAATATTGAGCGTCTTCGCCGTTAGAGCCCGCCTTGAAAGCCTTCCAGCTTCGGTGCTAGCAAGGGGCAGCTTTTTCCATTCCAAGCCAACCTGACAAGCTGGGGATCCCGCCGCATGAGCGTTCAGTCGAAGATTGCGCCTGAAGGAGCCAAGACGACCAACCCGAAAGTGCTCGCCTTCGTCGAAGAGGCGAAATCTCTGTTCAAGCCGGAACAGGTGATGTGGTGCGACGGCTCGAAAGCCGAATATCAGCATCTCCTGAAGACGCTGGTCGATGGCGGCACGGCCATGTGGCTCGACCCGGAGAAGCGGCCGAACTCGATCCTTGTGCGCTCCGACCCGCTCGACGTCGCCAGAGTCGAGGACCAGACCTATATCTGCTCCAAGAGCAAGGACGACGCCGGTCCGACCAACAATTGGTTCGACCCCGCCGAGATGAAGGTCACGCTGAGCAAGCTCTATGACGGCGCCATGGCCGGCCGCACCATGTATGTGGTGCCCTATTCCATGGGCCCGGTCGGCTCGCCCATCGCCGGCATCGGCGTCATGGTGACGGACAGCGCTTACGCCGTCGCCAACATGCACATCATGACGCGGGTCGGCGACAAAGTGTGGAAGGCGCTCGGCAACAGCGAGGATTTCGTGCGCGGCATGCACACGGTCGGATATCCGCTCTCGACTCCGACGACCGCCGATGTGCCGTGGCCGTGCAACAAGACGAAGTACATCTCGCACTTCCCCGAGACGCGCGAGATCTGGTCCTATGGCTCCGGCTATGGCGGCAACGCGCTGCTCGGCAAGAAGTGCCACGCGCTTAGGATCGCATCCGTGAAAGCCCGCGACGAGGGCTGGATGGCCGAGCACATGCTGATCCTCAAGCTCACCAATCCAGAGGGCAAGTCGAAGTTCATCGCCGCGGCCTTTCCGTCGGCTTGCGGCAAAACCAACCTCGCCATGCTCAATCCGACCATCCCCGGCTGGAAGGCCGAGACCATCGGCGACGACATCTGCTGGATGAAGTTCGGCGCCGACGGGCGGCTCTATGCCATCAATCCGGAGACGGGCTTCTTCGGCGTGGCGCCGGGCACGTCGGACGAGTCCAATCTCAACGCCATGAAGACGCTCACAGCCAACTGCATTTATTCCAACGTCGCGCTGACCGACGACGGCGACGTGTGGTGGGAGCAGATGGGCACGACACCCGATCACACCGTCGATTGGATGCGCCGCTCCTGGACGCCGGCCTCAGGGCGGCCCGCCGCACACCCGAATGCGCGCTTCACCGCGCCCGCCAGCCAGTGCCCGGTGATCGCCAAGGAATGGGAAGACCCCAAAGGCGTACCGATCGACGCGATTCTATTCGGCGGACGCCGCGCCACCGTGGTGCCGCTCGTCACCGAAGCGCTGAACTGGCTGCACGGTACGTTCCTCGGCTCGATCATGGCCTCGGAGAAGACCGCGGCCGCCGCCGGCAAGATCGGCGATCTCCGCCGCGATCCGATGGCCATGCTGCCCTTCTGCGGCTACCACATGGGCGACTATTTCGCTCACTGGGTGAAAATGGGCGAGAAGGGCGGCGCCAAGATGCCGAAGATCTTCTACGTCAACTGGTTCCGCAAGAACGACGCCGGCAAATTCATGTGGCCGGGCTATGCCGAGAACTCCCGCGTGCTGAAATGGATCTTCGAGCGCTGCGACGGCACGGCCAAGGCCGTCGACACGCCGATCGGCAAGCTGCCGGCCGAAGGCTCGCTCGACGTGAAGGGGCTCAAGGTCGCGCCCGACGATCTGAAAGAGCTGACCCACGTGGACAAGGAAGGCTGGAAGGCCGAGCTGCCCCTGATCAAGGAGCATTTCGCCACGTTCGGCGCCAAGCTGCCCAAGGCCCTGAGCGACGAGCTTGCTTCGCTGGAGAAGCGCCTCGGCTAACCGGCTCACGCCTACACATAACCAGTCATGCCCGGCCTTGTGCCGGGCACCCACGCGCTTGTCATTGCCCGGCTTGACCGGGCAATCCAGTAATCCCGGTATGCGGTGAGAGCGGTGTCTACTGGATTCCCGCCTTCGCGGGAATGACACGGAGATTTGGGCAGGCGTGATGCGAAGCGGAAAGAGCGTCGTCGCGGCGGGGCATGCACTGACCGCGCGCGCCGCTGCCGAAATTCTGCAAGACGGCGGCAACGCCTTCGATGCGGCGCTCGCCGGCGTGTTCATGAGCTTCGTCGCCGAGGCCGTGTTCGCTTCGCCGGGAGGAGGCGGTTTTCTCATGGCGCGACAGGGCGAGCGCGATGATGTCGCCCTGTTCGATTTCTTCGCCGAGACGCCGCGCCAGCGGAGGCAGCCGAGCGAGGTCGAGTTCTTCCCCATCCACGCCGATTTCGGCCCGGCCAAGCAGGAATTCCATATCGGGCTCGGGTCGAGCGCGACCCCCGGCATCGTGCCGGGCCTCTTCGCCATCCACGAGGCGCTATGCCGGCTGCCGATGCGGCGCCTGGTCGAGCCGGCTGTGCGGGCGGCACGCGAGGGCTTTCCCTTAAGCGCGTTCCAGGCCTATCTGTTCACCGTCATCGCCCCGATCCTCACCGCCAGCGAAGGCGTCGCGCGCATTTTCGCGCCTGACGGCAAGCCGATGCAGGCAGGCGCCATCTTCCGCAACGAGGGACTCGCCGAGACGCTCGAATGGCTCGCCGAGGACGGCGCGCGGCTCTTTCTCGACGGCGATGTCGGGCAAGCCATCGTGGCGCAGTCGCGCGACCTCGGCGGGCATCTCACGCATGACGACCTCAAGCGCTACTGCGTCGAGCGGCGCGAGCCGCTGTATTGGCGGCATCGAGGCGCCACCGTCGCGCTCAATCCTCCGCCCGCCGCGAGCGGCGCGCTGATCGCCTATGGCCTCTCTTTTCTGGAGACGCTTGCCGAGCACGGCGCCGCGCTCGATGCGTTCGCGCTCAAGCGCGCCATGGAGGTCACCAACGCGGCGCGCGCCACGCACAAGGAGAAGCTCGCTGAGCGTCTTGCCGGCGGGGTTCTGGCGAAGGAGATGCGGGACGCCGTGCGTCACCCCACGGCGTATCGCGGCACGACGCATGTGAGCGTGATCGATGCGGACGGCAACGCCGCCTCGGTCAGCCTGTCGAACGGCGAGGGCAACGGCTTCATCGTCGGCAAATTCGGCTTCATGCTGAACAACATGCTGGGCGAGGAGGATCTG
>JALHTP010000169.1 GCA_022865725.1 Methyloceanibacter sp.
CTGCCGGTTGCGCGCCACGGTGGCGAGGTGGCTGTCCTTGGCGAAGATGCTGACCCTGACCGGCTCCATCTGCCCCGTGTCGGACGGCGCCGGTACGAGCGTGAAGCGGATCTCCTGGCCGGGTTTGAGGTCCTTGCCGGCGAAGATGGCGGCGAGCGCCTCGATGATCTCGTTGGCCTCGGTCGGCTCGGTGCCGGCCTTGGTGAACAGGCTCAGCAGCGTGTCGCCGCGGCCGACGATGAGCGTCTTGCTCTCGGCGCCGGCGAATGTCTCGTCGTTGAACTCGTCCTCTTCCTCGGCGGCGGCGTCCTCGGCGGATTTCTGCATCACTGTCATGTGCGCCAAGGGAACGGCGCCGAAGCCGTCTTCCGGATGATAAGCCGCCTTGAGGAGCTGCCCCTCGCCGTCGCCGATCGCGCCGCCGGCACCCTCGGCATAGGCGAAGTTCTCGGCGGCCTCGGCGACCAGCTGGCCGACCTCGTCCTGCCTGAGCTCGACCCCGTCCGACTGCGGCAGCAGCCCGCCCGGCATGTCGACCACGGTGACGCTGACGGCTTGCGGCGCGTCTTCCGCCTGGCCGCCGGCGCCGACCGGCGTCTGGTCGGAATAGAGCTTGAAGGGATTGAAGGGGGGAAGCTCTTTCGCATCAGAGGGCAACTCGGTGGCGAGGCCTGCGACGATGCGGAGATAAGGCTTGATGGTGATGAACTCGCGGCTGCCTTGGCGCTCGATGACCGTATCGTGGATGACCTGGCGGCTGACGAAGCCGGCGGCGGTCATCTGGATGCGGTCTCCCTTCTGGCCGGTCGCGCTTTGCCCATCCTTGGCGAGGGTGGCGGTGCGCATCGGCTGCAACGCGGCGAGGCTCGCCCGCTTGATCGAGCTCATCATGCCGGAGCCGTCGCCCATGTTCAGGGAGGCATAGATGGCGACCCCGATGAGGCACACGCCGACCATGCCGGCAAGACAGGTGCTGGCAAGCCATTTCAGCCGGCAGCTTGCCCCGTCATGGCCCGATTCGCAGAGATAGACCGGCGGCAGCTTGCGCTCGGGCCTTGGCATCTCGCCGAGAAAAATGGATGGGAGTCCGGAAGCGGCGGCCGGCACAAGGGCCTGGCCGAGCTTACGACGCGCGAAGCGACCGCGGCGGTTAAACAATCCGCATTCCCCCCGTCTATCGGCCGCCGCCCGCACGCCGTTCTCGCGTGCTTATGAGTTTCGCGTCCGGGCGGACAACGCCGAAGCGGCTGCTGTCCCTCTAGCGAGGCGGGATGGTCGCCGACGGGGGTCTTTCCCTCGCGAAGCCCCTTGAACCGGCCTTGTGCGCTGCCAATTTATGGGAGCGCTCGAAGCGTGATCGAAGGGCCTTCAGTCTTTCAGGTATTCCCCCTTCGGCGGGTTCCCTTGAACCATACCTAATCCCCGTATGGTTACCTCGCCGTTAACGAAACGAGAGTGGCGGCGCATTCGGGCAGGAATGTGGCCTCAGAGTCACAATCAACGGAAAAGCAAAAAGAGGCCTGTACGGTTACCCGCCCCTTGACAAGGGGGAGGGGGCTCCTTAAGTGATCTCTTCGCGCGGGTCGATCCCACTTCCTGCGGGACTATACGCGACCGCGCGATCCTCGGACAGAAGCGGAGCAGACCTGAGTTCGTCTCGGGAGACGCTGCAGCTGTCGTTGACTCCTGATGGGGGATTTGCTTCCATTGGGGGTTCGGGAGGTGGCATCTGCCGCACCCCGAACGGCTCTTTGACATTGTGATATGAAGAAAGGGAAACGCGGACGGCGGAGTCCTTGCGTGCTGGCCTCTTAAAGGGCCGGCAACGAGACTCTGACGGTCTTGCGTTTTCATAAGCCAATAGGCGTGTTGCGCGTGATCCGAAAGGATTGCGTCGTTTCATGCTTGTTGGGAACTCGTCAAAACGCAGCGACCCCTTGGAGTGATTCCTCCAAGGACATGTCAGAATCGAATTCTAAACTTAAGAGTTTGATCCTGGCTCAGAACGAACGCTGGCGGCAGGCCTAACACATGCAAGTCGAACGAGAAGCCACCTTCGGGTGGTGGACAG